>CAYQKZ010000122.1:2297-8804 GCA_964418135.1 uncultured Desulfobacterales bacterium | reverse complement strand
TATAGGGCTTCTGCCACAGCTTGCCGCCACAGCCTGACAAGCCGAGTGCCAGAAAAAGCAGGCAGGATACTATCCAAACACAAGTGCCACGGACCGCAGTTTCTTCTGACATAAACAGGTATTCCTCGCTGTTGTTTTCAATTTTTAATGCCTTCCATCTGAAGCGTTGCAATCTGCAGGGAAACCTGCAGATCACTGTCTTTTTTTCGGCGATAAGATACGGTGAATCGTTCGACACGAATCACCTTGTTCAAGGTTTCCAGGTATTCCAGCAAATCGGAAACTCCCTGCATTCCGGTTTCCAACTGCAACTCGATCCGACTGATGGGATGCTCGCGCCATTTGGCAGACGGCAGATCTTTATAGGCCTTGATCGGGATCGAATTTTTATCCAGATACTGCTGCAAGATCGACTGCGTTCCCGCACTCAGTTCTTCCAGCGTCTTGCCTTCGATTTTCAGGGCATCGTACCGGGCGATTTCATTTTCTGCAGATTTGTGGGCTTCGTTGAATTCAACCACATTTTTGAGCTTCTGCGCCAACTGATCCCGTTCGAGCGACAATTTTTCCAACTGCTCGGACAGCTCGGTTTTCTGTTCCTGAAGCGGATCGACAATCTGCGCCCAGCAGATCAGAATACCACAAATCACCCCGGCCGTTCCTATCATCATCCGACGTCTGCGTTTCTGACCCAGATAAATTTTCATGGATTTGCCTCGACATCTTTCAGACGGATGATCAGACTGAACTGCTCGACACCGGACGGCGCCCGGCTGACCGAACCCGCCATCTTCACCTGTTCGAACAAGGGAGACGTTCTTAAAGATTCCACCACCTTCAATGCATCCTTGCTCTGCCCCTGAAAGTTCAACTCCGACCCCTGAAGATTGCAGCGGGAAAACCAGGTTCCCTCCGGAACGAGCTTGGCAATTTCGTTGAAACAGGAAAAAAGACGGGGCCGCAGCCGCGTGAAATCATCGATATCGGCTGCCAGAGACTCGGCTTTTTTCAAGGCATCGCGGGTTTTCTCCAGCGGCCGCAGTTGCTGGTGGATTTGTTGTGTCTCGGTTTTCATTGCAGAAACGAGTTGATTCTCCCGATCGACGGCACGCTGCAAGTACATGGTCCAGACAAAAAAAACGACTGTCAGCACCAGGACGAGCGGCACAAACATTTTCCAAAGACGGAACAGCTTGATCCGGGGAGGCTCCCCGTTCAAAAATATCTGCTGCTGATTCGACAGCGCGGCCGACAGTGCGGCCACCGCAGGATTCACCCGGATTGATGGAAGCCAGGAGAGCTTGTTTTGAATCGGGTCCGGCAGGGACGGGCAGTCGGCAGAATCCTCGAGACAGAACAGTCTCTCGGCGGACAGATGAAATCGGGCAATCGCAGTTTCCCGGATCAGCGCCGCATCCCCCGTATGCTCCCCTTCCTGCAGAATAGCGGAATACACACAGCCCGAAGGCTGATAGACCGCCAATTCATGCATGGGGCTTTCCTGGGAAAGCACCAGACCCATCGGCATGTCGTATTTCTGAAGGTTCAACCAGGCGCCGGTCCCCAGGCAAACGGGAAAAAGACCGACCAGGGATTTCTCATGTCCGAATTCCCGAAACAGATCGAGAATCGGCGCGATCTCCTTGCGCAGCGCATAAATGACGAGTGCCTGGACTTTTCCATCGGGCATTCGTCCCAGATAAATATCGTGATAAATTTCATCCAGAGACAAATGGCATGTCAGCGACAGATTGCTCTGGACAGACAGCAGTGCATCCTCCAGCGGCAGCGGCGGCAGTTGCAGATCCCGAATGAAAAACCGGTTTCGGGGAAACGTCAAAAAGATCCGACGTCCCGGCTTGGGGGAAATCCGAAGCAGAAATTCGCGGAGCGTCAGGGTAGGATACCCCTGAATTACACCGGACGGTTCCATGGAAGATCCAGGAATCGCCGATTTCCATGAGGTGAGTGTTCGGACGGCACAGTTATAATAAAGCGCGTCTTTTCCCAGATAGATGCCGACAAGTTCTTTGATAACCATATCTGTATCCGACGATTACCGCCGTTGTATTTCCTTTGCCTCAACCCCCTGAAATTCGGATTCCAGCTCGATCAATCTGTCAAATCCCGTTTCAGCCACCCGCAACGTTTCCTGACTGCCCGCGACCTGGAGTCGTCCGGTTTCTCGTGATACAAAAATATTCATATATAAATATACATTCGCTTCACCGGGCACCAGCAGACTGATTCGTTTCGTATTGGTGGCATAAATCGTTGCAAGCTCCGAAAGCGATTTCAACTCTGTATTTTCTTCCGTTCGAACATATCTCCCGGACCGCTGGTTCATGTTCATTTCAATCGCACGCACCGGATCTCCCCAAAAAATTTCCGGCGTCACCCCCTTGACCATCAACAGCTCGGTCATGGCATTGAACGGCCCGTTCGCCGGTCTGTACGAAACGCCACGCGCCGCATAATCTTTCTCTTCCGCACCGCGCATCCGGGCCAAATCGTCTTCATCCCGCCAGTCCAGAATGGCATCCGAGATTTCATCGGATTCTCGCTGGCGGGAGTCATCCATCGATTTGCCGATTTTCTGCTTGATATCGGCTTCACTGCCAGAGTTCAGGTTGACTCTCTGGGTTTCCTTGTCCACACGAACCCATACATCCGCCCCATCCGGAAACAGCCGGAACCAGCGACCATCCGCACCCGTCCCATCCGGTATCGGCCAGGAATCCGTGGAAAACAACTGAATCATGGATGCCACAGCCGTCCGCTGCCGAAAAGTATCCCATGCGTTTCGAGCCACATCAGCCTTTTCCCGGTTGTGCGACACATACTGTCCAGCCAGAAAACTGACCACAATCAGGACCCACAGAACCATCACCAGAACACTGCAACCCGAAGAATCCAGACAACGGAAGCCAGAAAACGGAAGGCAGAAGACAGAAGACGGTTTGCAGAAAAAGTTTCCATCCGCAGCCTGCCCCCTGCACCCTGCCCCCTGCACCCTGCCAAAAATCATGCCTACTGAAGCACACCGGTACTGGCCGCCTTTTGCACGCCAATTTGATAATTCCATCTCAAGCTCCGGGCGCGGGGCCCATCTCCAATCGTCATTTCCAGCATCAGCCCGGTCAGCGTTCCCCCGGCAGGTACACCGGTGGATTCCGCATCACATTTCCACTCCGTCCGCCAGTGCCGCATATCATCCGGATCAAACAAGGGTTCATCGGTATAAAGCAGCCTGAATTTCGTGATCCCCTGAATTTGGCTGACCGGAAACCCCTCATCCTTATTTTTCGAACGCAAGCCAGGGGTGGTGCTTTCTCCCAGATCGTCGGGCCGAGTGACGGACTTTAAATAAATCAAGAGGGTAGCCGCTCCCGGATCGAACACATATCGCACCCACAACACCCCTTGAAGTAAAGAACCCTGAGGGGCATATGTCGTTAAAAAAGACAGCGCATTTTCGGAACCGCAAAAATATTTTTCCGGAGCGATCATCGCCTTGCCGAACATGCGGGAGTTGACGCGTGCGGCCAATTGTTTTTGCAGCAGAACCGGCAGCGCCGATTCAATCTGCCGGGATTCGCCTTCTTCCGCCCCCCGATCCCATGCCTGAACCGTCAATCTAAACGCGGTGGCCGCAATCAGCGTCACCATCGCCACAATGGTCAGGGCCACGATCAGCTCCAGCAAGGTAAATCCCCCGGAAACTCGAATACTGGCTACCTGCGGCTTGCCCCCTGCATCATCCTTCCATTCTTCTGGGTGACGATTCTTGGTGAGACACAACCCGGCCCCCTGCACACAGACACCCAGACCCTGCCCCCTGCCCACCGCTACCGCCGGTACCACTGTTTCACGCAAAATATTTTTTCCCGAAAATCAGCGACGTGGGAAAGACAGAGCTTCAATTCATACATGGCCGGTACCTGATACACATCGTGTTTGGTGTTGCCGGTGCTGATTTCAAGCGGCAGGGCGGACAGCGAATACCGCCAGTCCGGTTCATTATCGCAATTCCCCCCCCGCTCCTTGCCGCTCAGGGCCGCATCGATCAATGCCGGATTGGACAGCAGATTCTGCGCCAGACGCACCGCGGCCAAAGACTCTTCGGCCTTGAGAGACAGCCTCCGAGAGCTGGAAAGCGCCTGGAAGACCGCTGCCAGAGAAACCCCCAGAATCATCAGAGCCACCAGCACCTCGATCAGGGTAAACCCCCGCTGAGCGGTTTTCACGGCATCATCCCCGGGTAACCAGACCGGTCAGGATATCCACTCGAAAGATAAAGAACGGCACCCCATCGGCGGCCAGCGTTATTTCTCCACCGCTCGAACTGCCATCCGGATAAAAATAAATCCCGAATGCATCACCATCCACCTGAGCAATCCCCTGTTCCTGAATCATCACGCGTTCCGGAATCGACAGGCTGCCGGATTGACCTTCGACCCAGCAGAAACGATCCTGAGATGAAATCAAGAAAGCGACCGGCCGGCTGGAAGCCACGGAAGTGCGTCTGGCTTTTTTAACGAGGCTCAACATTTCCTGTGCGAAAATCTTTCCCTGTTTCTGTTCGGCGGACCGGCCCACACTCATATAGACCAGTGATCCGGAAACGGCGATCAGCACCATGACCACCAATAGCTCGATAAATGTAAATCCTCGGGAATTCATCAGAATTCGATTTCGTTCATGCCGAATATCGCTGTCAGCATGGAAATCACCACCCCGCCAATCAGCAGACCCATCAAGAGAATGGCTATCGGTTCTAACAAAGACAACAGGGATTTTATTTTCGACTGAACCCGGGCATCCAGATCATCCGACACCGAAATCAACATGTCACCGATTTTTCCGGTTTCCTCACCCAGTGCCACCATCTGAACCGCCATGGCCGGAAAAATTCTCTGATCCTTCATCAGGAGACTGATCCGTTTGCCTTCCTTGACCTGACGAAAAATCTGCTCTGCCGCCCGCTTGACCACCACATTGCTGACCACTTCCCGAACGATCGACAGGCCTTTGAGCAGCGGCACCCCGCTTTGCACCAGCGTGCCCAGGGTTCGGGTGAAGCGGCCCACCTGAATGTCGAGAATCAGGCTTCCCAGCAACGGTAGTCGAATACTGATCCGATCCAGGCGATCCTTGCCATACGGCGACGCGGCAAACCGCCATATCCCCAGGGAGAGTACACCGATGGTAAGAAAAATGGCCCACCACCAGGACCGCAGAAAGTTACTGGCCTGTATCAAGAGGAGTGTAGCGGCTGGAATTTTCTGCCCAAGATCCGTAAATATGGCCGCAAAACGCGGAACCACCACCCCCATGATCACCGCCACGGAAACCAGCCCGATCAACATGAGAATTGCCGGATAAATGGAACTGGAAATGATGAATTTCTTGATTTCTTCGGTACGTTCCATAAAACCGGCCAGTTTTTCGAGAACCTGGGGCAGAATCCCGCCCATTTCTCCCACCCGGACCATATTGATATACAGATCGCTGAAGTCTTCGGTTTTGGCGGCCATGGCATCGGAAAGACTCTTGCCGCCCTGAAGGGAATCTTTCAGATACTGGGCCATAGCCAGCAGCGGTTTGGACTCACTGGTCTGAATGATGATGGTCAGAGACCGGTCGATCGGCAGGCCGGATTTCATCAGATGCGCCATTTCACGGGTCATCATCAGGAGTTCCTTACTGCTCATACTTCGGCCGGATCGCTTCAGCATCGACCTGGCAGAGGGTCCGGCTTCGACCCATCGGACCAGGATCAGCCCCTTTGCCTGAAGGGACAGCATCAAATCGTCGCGTGTATTGGCCTCCCCGCTGTCGATGATCCTGCGGCCCGCTGCATTCATGACTTCATAGGAAAATCGCGGCATCAGCGAGTGACCCTCAAAACTTCTTCATACGTGGTGATTCCGTTTTTAACTTTATCCATACCGTCCATGCGCAGAGAAATCATCCCGTTTTGTATTGCCGCCCGGAAAATATCGTTGCGGTCCGACCCCCGGACGATTTCCCGTTGAATGGTTTCATCCACCTGTAAAAACTCGTAAATCCCCAACCGGCCTCGATATCCGGAACCGGCGCATTCCTTGCAGCCCATTCCCCGTGTGTAGGCCGGGGCGATTTCATCCGGAAGCAGACCCAGCTCACGGGCCAGCATCCGCCGTTCTTCATCATCCAGGTGAAACGTCTGACTGCACTGAGAGCAGACTCTTCGCACCAGGCGCTGGGCCAGCACCGCCACAACCGATGATGCAATCAAAAAGCGTTCCACCCCCATATCTTCCAGCCGGGTGATGGCCCCTGCAGCATCGTTGGTATGGAGTGTTGAAAACACCACATGGCCGGTCAGAGCCGCTTGAATGGCTATTTCAGCGGTTTCCAGATCCCGGATTTCACCGATCAGCATAACATCCGGGTCCTGACGCAGAAAGGTTCTGAGACTGTGGGCGAAGGTCAGGCCGATATTGGGCTGAACCTGCACCTGGT
>CAYQKZ010000122.1:0-2287 GCA_964418135.1 uncultured Desulfobacterales bacterium | reverse complement strand
CGTTGTCGTCTTGCCGGAACCGGTCGGCCCGTTTACCAGGATCATGCCGTAGGGAAGGGATATCGTGGATTTGAATCTATCCCGGATGGATGCCGGAAACCCCAGGGTATCCATATCCAGTTCGACATTTTCCTTGTGAAGCAGCCGGAGTACAAGGCTTTCCCCAAAATGGGTAGGCAGCGACGACGCCCGGATATCGATCTCTTCCCGGCCGGCCTTGAATTTGATGCGGCCGTCCTGCGGCAGCCGCATTTCGGCGATATCCATTTTAGCCATGAGCTTGACACGGGAATTGATGGCCGCCTTGAGTTTGATGGCAATGGCGTTCTGGTCGATCAATACCCCGTCCACCCGATACCGGACCTGAACATGCGCCTTTCGCGGCTCGATATGGATATCCGACGCCCCCACTTCAAGCGCTTTGGCGATCAGATGGTTCACCAGGCGGATGACCGGAGCCTCGGAGGCCATGTCTTTCAGATGTTCCGGGCTATCCCAGAGTTGATCTTCCAGACTCAGATCCAGGTCATCGGTCCGCTCACCCGATGTCATATCCACTTCGGCTTCATACCAGCGATACACGAACTGCGAAATCGTCTCTTCGGAAGACTGAAAGATTTCCAACGGCTTGTCGTAAGCCCTTTCCACGACTTCACGGGTGATAAAATCCAACGGGTCCGCCATGGCCACCAGAACACGGCCGTTGGCATCATCGAGCGGAATGAACCGGAATCGCTTCATGTAGTGCGATTTAAAAGGATTCAATGCCGGTGGGTTTTCGGGAAAGCCACTTTCCGCCAGTTCCGGAAATTCCACCGACACCGCCGGCACATCACCGACCGTATCGGGAATTTCCCCATCCGCCGGCAGTCTTCGCAACCGCTTCAGCAACGCCTGCCGGATATGATCGAAAGAAGGAGTCTGCACTATTCCCAGCTTACAATGTCTCGATCGTTGGCATCACCGCCAGCGGTACCGTCGGCAGCGTAACTGATCAGATCGTAGGGGCCGTGTTCGCCGGGGCTGGTATAGACATAATTCTTTCCCCAGGGGTCCAGGGGGATCTGTTTGGGCAGATAAGGGCCATCCCAGTTGGCCAGTGCGCCGGGCTTGCTCCGCAACGATTCGAGGCCTTCCGCTGTGGTGGGATACCGGCCGTTGTCAAGACGGAACTCGTCCAATGCCGACCCGAAGAGTTCGATCTGGGTTTTGGCGGCTTTCAACTTGGCCTTGTCCACTTTGCCGAAAAATTTGGGTGCCACCAGGGCGGAAAGCAGCCCCAGAATGATAATCACCACCAGGAGTTCGATCAGGGTAAAGCCGGCTTGTCTCCGGCGTCGGTTGTCGTTCATGGGTATCTCCTTGCCTGCATTTTCGGTGTGTTTCGTGGTTTTCGTGGTTAGTTTCATCCCAAAAACATCAGGAATGAAGCAATGTTTTGAAATAATCGATGGTCCGGTGAAGACCATCCTCCAGTTTGACAGTCGGAACCCACCCCAGTTTTTCCTCGGCCAGCGTGATATCGGGTCTGCGCTGAAGGGGATCATCCTGGGGGAGGGGCTGAAAAATGATTCTGGAGTCGGAGCCCGTCAAATTCACAATTTTTTCGGCCAGCTCCAGAATAGTGAATTCTCCTGGATTCCCCAGGTTGACCGGACCGATGAACTCATCCATTGCATGCATCATACGTGCCATACCTTCGATCAAATCATCCACATAACAGAAACTCCGGGTCTGGGAGCCTTCGCCAAATACCGTAATGTCCTGCCCCTGAAGCGCCTGAACGATAAAATTGCTGACTACCCGGCCGTCATGGGGGTGCATTCGGGGACCATACGTATTGAAAATACGGACCACCCGGATATCGACCCGATTCTGGCGGTAATAATCGAAAAAAAGGGTTTCCGCGCATCGCTTTCCTTCATCGTAACAGGAACGCGGACCGATGGGGTTGACGTTTCCCCAGTACGTTTCGGACTGCGGATGAACCACCGGGTCGCCATAGACTTCGCTGGTGGATGCCTGAAGTATCCGGGCTTTCACCCGCTTGGCCAGACCCAGCATATGGATGGCACCGAGGATACAGGTTTTTACCGTTTTGACCGGGTTATATTGATAATGAATCGGGGATGCCGGACAGGCCAGATTGTAAATTTCATCCACCTCGAGGAAAATGGGCTGTGTCAGGTCATGACGGATCAGCTCGAAATTGGGTTTTCCGAGCAGATGCGCAATATTGACTCGGGTACCTGTATAGAAATTATCCAGACACAGGACATCATGCCCC
>CAYQKZ010000121.1:0-8808 GCA_964418135.1 uncultured Desulfobacterales bacterium | reverse complement strand
TTGCTTCCACCAGCGTGGTTTCGGGAGAAACAGTAACCAGATCAGTGTGCATGACACGGCCTACAAACATCAGAATATCTCCTTTAAAAAATGATGGAATTTGTTGCAATAACGCATGGAATGGGCCTTTGTCGGTCATCCCCGACCGATAACGCTTCCCCAATGCTTTATCTTGAAAGCGATAATATGCCATGTTCGTGTTTATCTGGTATTAGGATAAACGCAGCGGAGGTGTCAAGAAAAACAATCGGAATCGACGTGATGAATATCTATGAATAATTGCTGTTGACACAAAATTCGATGAAGCTTAGATTTCGAACATTTCGAAACGGGATTATATCAAATGTCGGTTTTTCAGCCTGAAATCATCGGCTTTCTCTGTAACTGGTGTGCCTATGAGGCAGCCGATTCGGCTGGAAGATCCCACAGCACATACCCGGCGAATTTTAAAATCATCCGGGTGATGTGTTCCGGTCGGGTGGACCCATATCTGATTCTTGAAGCTTTTCGTCTGGGAGCCGACGGTGTAATCGTCATGGCATGCCAGAGGGGGGAATGTCATTACAAAACCGGAAATATTCAAGCGCTCAAGCGCCATGATCTCCTGTCTGCAACGCTACAGCCTTTTGGGATTGAAAAGGACAGGCTCCGGATGGAGTGGATATCTGCAGGAGATAAGGTGAAATTTGTTCAGGTTGTATGCGAAATGACGGAACGTTTACGAAACCTCGGACCTGTGGGGACCAAATGAAATTGTCGATTGCTGAAAAATTGCGCCGGTTTTACGATCAGTTTTCCGGGGAAGATCGCGTACTGATCATCATCAATGCCGACCCCGACGCCATTGCCAGCGCCATGGCCGTCAAGCGCCTGCTCTGGCGGAAAACCGCATGTGTGGCCATCGCCAGTGTCAATATCATTCAGCGTCCCGATAACATCGCCATGACGGAACTGCTCGATGTTACCCTCATGCATGTGGATACCGTCAAAGACGGCCATTATAATCGATTCGTCATCGTGGACTCTCAGCCCGATCACCATCCGTCTTTTGCCAGGTTCACCCCGCTTCATGTCGCCATCGATCATCATCCCCTTACCGATGTCAAGGCAGCCTTCATCGATATCCGCCCGACTTATGGCGCTACCGCCAGTATCATGACCGAATATCTCCGGGCCGCCGGCATCAAGCCGTCCTCCAAGCTGGCCACGGGCCTGTATCATGCCATCAAGAACGATACCGGCAATTTCGAGCGCCCATCTCTGGTGGAAGATATCCGTGCATTTCAGTTTCTGCATCATCACGCCAATATTCAACTTGCCAGAAAGATCGAACATGCGGAAATCCTTCCAGAATATTTGAAGTACTTTGTCACGGCAATTCAAAGCCGGAAGATTCACGGCGGCAGAATGTATGCCCATGTCGGCTCCGTCAAGAATCCGGACGTATGTGTGCTGCTGGCGGATTTTTTCATGCGCGTTCATTCCATTACCTGGAGCATTGTTTCTGGTATTTGTACACAGAAACTGGTCATCGTTTTCAGAAACGACGGGCTCCGAAAAGATGCCGGAAAACTGGCGAAAAAAGCGTTTGGATCATTTGGATCGGCCGGAGGACACAAATGCATGGGCAGAGCGGAAATACCGCTTGCCAATATCGAAGGCGTTCTGGATCATAAATCTGACGGGCAGGCGCTGAACTGGATGATCGCCCGCATCGAAGGCAGTAGGTCATGACCGACGCACCCTATCCGATTATCGTGACAATTCTGGGGTCCGGCACCTGTGTTCCGTCGCTTCGAAGAAGTTCCTGTTCTGTCCTGATGGAAATCGGCCCTGAAAAACTGCTGTTCGACACTGGCGCCGGAACGATCCGCAGACTCCTGGAATGCGGGGTCTCCATTCTTGATATCACCCATATTTTTTTAAGTCATTTTCACCCGGATCATTCGGCGGAACTTGTTTCCTTTCTGTTCGCCTCCAAATATTCCGAGAACATGCAGCGGAAAACACCGCTGAGCCTGATTGCAGGAAATGGTTTGACGGCATTCTACCAGGCACTCGAGCATGTTTATGGTTCCTGGATTGAACTTGGGAAAGATATTCTATCCATCGACGAAATGAGTACGCAGGCCCCGGACCGTCGGAACTGCCATCGGTTTTCGGTCTTCAGCCAACCCGCTGCCCATAACCCCGAAAGCATTTCATACCGGATCGAGTCTTCTGCAGGCGATTCCGTGGTCTATTCCGGAGACACGGACTATTGCGACAATCTGGTTACCCTGGCAACAGACGCCCACATACTGATCTGCGAATGCTCCCATGCGGATGAAGAAAAAGTGCCTGGGCATCTTTCCCCGTCCCTGGCCGGCGATATCGCTACCCGCGCCGGTGTGCGCAAACTGGTGCTGACGCATTTTTATCCCCGGTGCGACCGGTTTGATATTGAAAAAGAATGCCGAAAAACATATAAGGGGCAACTTGTTCTGGCAGAAGACCGGATGCGCCTATGAAATATTATCCCATCTATCTGAATATCCGGGATCAGTCCTGTCTGGTCGTCGGCGGCGGCACCGTCGGAACCCGCAAGGTCGGAACGCTGCTGGATTGCGCTGCTGCGGTAACGGTGGTCAGTCCCGAAATTTCACATGCATTAGCTGCCCTGGCAGATGAAAACCGTATTTCACTCAAACGACGGCCCTACCATGATTCCGATCTCGATGGGGTTTTTCTGGTGATCGGCGCTACCGACAACAGGGAATTGAATCGCACCATTTACGAGGACGCCCAAAAACAGGGAAAGCTGTGCAATATTGCGGATCAGCCCGATTTGTGCAATTTCATCCTTCCGTCCGTGATAGACAGGGGGGATCTGATCATTGCCATATCCACTTCGGGAAAGAGCCCGGCATTTGCCAGACGGCTTCGAAAACAGATCGAGCGCCAGTTCGGGCCCGAATATGCCGTGTTTTTGAAGTTGATGGGAACTGTCCGCAAGATATTGTTGAAACGAACGCATGACCCCGAAGCCCATCGACGGATATTTGAAAGTCTGATCGATCAGGGCCTGCTCGAATGCATTCGAAACCATGATAAAACACGAATCGACGATATGCTGATACCGATTCTGGGCCAGAAACACGGGTATGACTGGCTGCTTGATCAAGACGTCTAAAAACAGAATTCACCGCAAAGGCGTACAGGACGCACAGAGAGGTTTTTCTCATGGTTTTTTCTTTGCGATCTTTGCGCCTTTGCGGTGCTATTTCTTCTTGATTCACTAAAGGAATTTGAATGGAAAAAGTGTTTATTGGCGTCACGTTCCTGTATTTACTCAGTTCAGCAGGATATCTGTCTTATCTTTACCTGCAGAAAAACGCCCTTCAACAGTTCAGTGCCGCCATTCTGATAACCGCATTTCTGGGTCACACGGCAATTATCGGATACAATTTTTTTCTGGCCGGCCATATTCCCGTGCGGGATCTTCACGAAGCCCTGTCCATGGTCTCCTGGACCCTGGCCGGATCATATATTCTGTCTCTGAATCGTTTCAATTTAAAAATCCTCGGTGCCTTCGCCGTTCCGCTGACCAGCCTGGTCATGGTTGTATCCGCTCTGTTACCCCGCGCATTCACGGAAACACAGACGAGTTTTCAAAGCGTGTGGCTCATATTTCATATTCTGGCGATTTTTGCCGGAGAAGCTGCATTTGCCCTGGCATGTGGCATCGGCATTCTTTACTTGTTTCAGGAAAAATCCATCAAAACCAAAAAACGGAGGTTTTTCTATCGGCGACTGCCTTCTCTGGAGCTTCTGGATGCGTCGGGCCACACCTGCATTGTCGCAGGGTTCACGCTGATGACCATCGGACTGGCGACAGGCTTTGTCTATGCCAAACTGGTCTGGGGAAAATTTCTCAGTTGGGACCCCAAGGAGATATGGTCGGCCATCACCTGGCTGATTTATGCGGCCTTGATTCATGAACGCCTGACCGTGGGGTGGCGCGGCAGAAAGGCCGCCATTCTGGCCATCATTGGTTTTGGTATGGTCGTTTTCACCTTTCTGGGGGTTAATTTGTTTTTAAAAGGTCATCACGGGGCGTTTACCCGCTGGTAGGCCTACGGGTGGCTTTTTATGAGTTCATTATGATTGAAATTGTATTGTTGGGACTGAATCACAAGACCGCTCCGGTTGCACTGCGGGAATGCCTTGCCTTTTCCGGAGACCAGGTTGAAACCGCTCTGAACGATTTCAGAAAATATCCCCATCTTTCGGAAATGGTCCTGATTTCCACCTGCAACCGCGTGGAAATCCTGATGGCTGCTTCGGACAGGTCGCTTGCGATCCAGTCGGCCAAAGAATACATTTCCGAAATCAAAGGCATACCCGTTTCCGAATTTGAAAACGCCCTGTATATCCATACCGGAGAAGATGCCGTCCGACATGTCTTTCGAGTGGCTTCCAGCCTGGATTCCATGGTGGTCGGAGAGCCCCAGATACTTGGACAGATGAAGGACGCCTATCTATCGGCAACCCAGAAGAAAACTTCCGGCGTCATTTTAAACCGCCTGCTGCACAAAACGTTTTTCATCGCCAAAAGGGTCCGCACTGAAACCGGCATCGGCGACCATGCGGTATCCATCAGTTATGCGGCCATTGAATTGGGCCGAAAGATATTCGGCTCGCTGGAAGGCAAAAAAGTCCTTCTGATCGGCGCCGGAGAAATGGCGGAACTGGCGGTCGAACACCTGATCCGCAACCGATCCGGCGATGTGTTCGTGGCAAACCGGACGTTTGAACGCGGCATGGAACTGGCCAAACGATTCAAGGGCAGGGCCGTCCGGCTGGAAGAAATCTCCGATTGTCTGAAAGAAGTGGATATCGTTATCAGCTCGACCGGCGCCCCCGGATATATTTTGAGCCGCGAACAGGTCAAATCGGTCATGCGCGCCCGCAAAAACCGACCTGTTTTTTTCATCGACATCGCGGTTCCCCGAGACATCGATCCCGAAATCAACCGCATCGGCAATGCCTATGTTTATGATATCGATGATCTGAAGAATGTCATCGACGAGAATATCGAAGACAGAAACCGGGAGGCTGTCAAAGCCGAACGGATGCTGGATGAGGCGGTCATTCAATTCCGCAAGTGGTATGAAGGCCTGGGGGTTGTTCCCACCATTGTGGCGCTCAGAACCAAAATGGAGCAGATTGCGGAATTCGAAGTTCAGAAAACCCTGCAATCCCTCAAACATCTGTCGGAAGACGATCGGCAGGCCCTTCAGCGCATGACGCAAGCCATGGTCAACAAAATCCTGCATGATCCTACGACATATTTGAAACGTAACGGCTGCTACGGGGATAAATCCACGCATATTGACATCACCCGCAAACTTTTCAATCTGGATGAGGACACCCAGAATTGATCGATGGAGGTTTTATGAAAACAATCGCTTTCCTTTTTCCCGGTCAGGGATCTCAGAGTGTCGGTATGGGAGAGGACATATACCAGGCTTTTGCAGACGCACGAGAAATTTTCGATATGGCCGAATCCATTACCGGCATAGCCATTCAGAACCTTTGTTTCAAAGGCCCCCTCGAAGAACTCACACAGACGATCAACCTTCAGCCCGCGGTAACGGCCATGAATCTGGCGTGCCTGTCCCTGCTTGGCAAGCAGGGGATCATCCCGGCATGGACGGCCGGTCACAGCCTGGGAGAATACAGCGCACTTTGCGCCGCTGGCGTGATATCCACCGAAGATACGCTGAAACTCGTTCATAAACGCGGCATTCTCATGCATCGGGAAGCCACAAGAAACAACGGCGCCATGCATGCTGTTGTGGGGTTGACCATCGATGTTCTTCAGGAAATTGTCCACGAGATTCAACCTGAAGGCGTTGTGGCGATCGCCAATCACAACACCGAAAAACAGATCGTCATCACCGGGGCTCCGGGACCGGTCGAGAAGGTTTCCGGACTGGCCGTTCAAAAAGGCGCCAAAGCGGTTCCTCTTAAAGTCAGCGGGGCCTGGCACAGCCAATTGATTCAGGGGGCGGAGCAGGAATTTTCGGATTATTTAAAAACCATTGCCTTCACGCCCTCCCGATGCGATGTGCTGCTCAATGTTACCGGAGCCGTCGAACGGGATCCGGAATCCATGCGATCGGTGATGTGCCGCCAGCTTTGCAGTCCGGTACGCTGGTATCCGGCTATGAAAGAATTGATGGAACACCGGATCGACGCCGTCGTGGAGGTGGGGCCGGGAAGGGTGCTGGCAGGACTCCTCAAGCAGATACTGCCCAGAGATTATCCCTGCAAGGTTTATACGGCAAACAATCTGAAGAACCTGGAGCAGGTCATTCGGGAATTGACATGATCGTTTAGGCAATTTATATCGAAGTATGAACCAATCTCTCTTCGGCGCCGCTCATACCCTCAACCGGGAATTTTGACGGAAGGAAACAAGGACGGGTTCGTATGCGGCAGAAATTTCGCCGCACTGAACCGGTTCATGAAATCCTGATTCACGTTCAGCTCCAGATAGGTGATGCTGCCCTGAATCCGGTCGATTTCCTCGAACAAATCACGGGATTCCAGAAAACGGGTTGCACCGCCGAGGCTGCTGTTTCCCAGCGTGTGATAACAGTTCAGCGGCAGATCCGGAATCATGCCGATGCTGATGGCCGAAACCGGATTGATAAATGAACCGAAGGTTCCGGCCACATAAAACCGGGTCAGGTCCCGGGGGGCCATGCCCACGGAAGCCGTAAGGGTTTCCAGAATAGTGTACATGGCGGCCTTCGATCGGATCAGGCTGTCGATATCCGCCTGAGATATCGACAGATCACGGTCCACGGCCGTTTGGCTCCGGTCTGCCACGACAAAATGCTTCAACCCATCGATATCCTTCAATCGGTTTCCACATGCGACGGACGCAAACTTTCCCCGGATATCGAGCATGCCGCAGAGAAAAAGCTGGGCAGCCAGATCGATCAGACCGGAGCCGCAAATCCCGACTGGCGGCAGTTCTTCGATGGTATGGATATCCAGGTGATGCGTTTTCGGATCGATTACCACCCGGTCGATCACACCGGGTCCCGCCATCATGCCCATTCTGGTCGCCCCGCCCTCCAGGGCCGGACCGGCAGCGCCGGCACAGGCGATCATCCAGTTTTTATTGCCTAAAACCACTTCTGCATTCGTACCCACATCCACGAGAATGGCGGTTTCTTCCTGCTGGTCGAGGCCGGCATACAAAATACCGGCAATGAGATCACCGCCGAAATAACTGCCGATATTGGGAAATATGAAGACCCGTGCATTCGGGTTGAGCTGAAGACCCAGTCGTGACGCCCGGTGCGTTCCCGGTCGGTTGACCACCGGAATATAGGGTTCCCGAATGATCCAGCGGGGATCGAGGCCCATGAAGAGATGGGTCATGGCCGTGTTGCCGGCAATGGCCATCTGATAAATATCGGTGACGGAATATTCGCAGGCGGCACACAGCAAGGCCGTCTGTTCGTTTAGACCCGTCACGATCAGATTCTGCAGATATGTCTGTCCATCCGGGGTATCCGCATGATGAATTCGGGTCAGGATATCCGGTCCAACCGCCAACTGCGGATTGTCAAAAGAGGATTCCGCCAGATGTCTGCCATCTGTCAAATCCACGATGCGCAGCACCACGCGGGTGGTTCCCAGATCCACGGCCATGCCCAGAATCGGCGCCGGATCGTCGGCCGGTAAAATCCCTGAAACCCCCCATCCGCCTCGATCCTTGAATAGTACGCACCGGATATGGTAATCGGCGTTTCTCAGGACATCCGGCAGTGCATTCATCAACTCCAGATCCACCGCAATATCGCCTGCACCCAGCAGTGTTTTCAATCCCTGAATCAGCCGGTCTGTGTCCGCGGTGTTGTCTTTCAACGATGGAATGGATAATTTTATCTTTTGAACCCAGCCAATTGTCATCATCGTCCCAGCTTGGATAAATATGGTTAACCGTTCAAGGTACTGGTTCAGTTTAATGGGATTGGATCATCGAATTAATGGGATTGGATCATCGAACCTTTCCGAAGGGTTGGACTGAAAATGTGATTAGAAAAGTAGCGAACCTCCTATTGTATCGTTACATGTACCATCAGATGTGGCATATTGCAAGAGGCCCCATAAAAGCTGTAGGTACGCCAACGTCTGTTTTTCATTTTTACGCGGACGGTGACTGCAAAGTTTGCTGTTGCAATTGTAAACATAATTCTATAGACAATCGTGAGCTTATGTGGCTTCAGATGGCAGGTTCTCATCCATCGGCAGAACCTGCACGGCTGGAAATTTTGCTGGTGGGACTGCGAGAATTCAATATGGCGGAACCTGTCACCTCCCCCCCTTCTGCCCGCATCCGCGGTGTCAACCTCGGCGGATGGCTGCTGCTCGAAAAATGGATGAAACCCAGTCTCTTCGATGGGATGGACGCCGTTGACGAAACCACCTGGTGTGTGGAACTGGGAAAAGAAGCCCCGGCCCGGCTGCGCGCCCATTGGAACAGTTTCATCACCCGCGAAGATTTCAGATGGCTGGCCGATGCCGGCATCAACACGGTGCGCATCCCTCTGGGCCACTGGATATTCGGCCCGCCCTATCCCTATCACAACACGTATGGCGGCAATCCCCATCCTTTCGTCGAAGGCGGCATCGATGTACTGGACCGCGCCTTCGACTGGGCATCCGAATGCGGTATTCGGATACTGCTGGACCTTCATGCGGCTCCCGGCTGCCAGAACGGATTCGACAACGGCGGCATCAAAG
>CAYQKZ010000120.1:0-8918 GCA_964418135.1 uncultured Desulfobacterales bacterium | reverse complement strand
GGGAATGCTGTAATATCTAAATTCAAGAGTAATTATCCAGAATATCTTGAAAACGGATGGCATCGGTCAGCCACCGGGGATTTTCATCCGCCCGATATAAAGACAGCAGCCCGAAAATCATCCAGGCATAATCATCTGCATATGCCGATATTCCCGCCTGCCCTTCCCGATACCGGTGAAACAGCCGTCCATCGGCATCGCTCAGATTTGTCAGAATGAAATCGGCGGCACGGGACGCGGCTTCGGCATAGGCCGGTTTGTTCAATATCCGGGCAGCAGCAGCCAGAGCGGCGATCATGAGGCCATTCCAGTCGGTCAGTACTTTATCGTCTTTCAGAGGAGGCACCCGCCGGCTTCTTGCCGCAAAAAGGCGGGTCCGGATATCTTCCCATTCTTTCAACAGGCCCGCCTCCGAAATATGGAGATCCACCGCCCATTCAGACAGGGACAATTTCGTATGGAGAATATTGAGGCCGGAGGGTTGACGGGTCGCCTCGTCGTCAAAATTGCCAACAGGCGCCGCATGCAGCAGCGGTTCCCAACGGGCGGACATATCGCCGAGAACTTGCCGGAATTCTTCGATCGACCAGACATAGAACCGGCCCTCCTCGCCTTCACTGTCTGCATCTTCTGCCGTGAAAAAAGCGCCTGCTTCCGATGTCATATCCCGCAGCACATACGTGAAAATATCTTCCGCCGTCCGTGCATCCGCGGCCTGTCGGGTGATGCGGAAGGTTTCCAGACAAGCCAACGCCATCAGCGCCTGATCATAGAGCATTTTTTCGAAATGCGGCAGCAGCCACTCCTTGTCCGTCGAATATCGGTGATATCCAAACCCGACATGATCCCAGATGCCGCCGGACCGCATCTTCGAAAGCGTGGTTTCCACCATTTTCAAGGTTTCTGCATCCCCATTTCGCTCATACTGCCGAAGCAGAAAGAGCAGACGATGCGGAGACGGAAATTTCGGCGCCGGCTCGAATCCGCCGAAATGCGGATCGAATCGCCGGGTGATTTCGGCATGGGCCGCATGCAGCGGTGAATCGTTCAAGGACAGAGATGGCCGGTACAAAAAAGACTTCGCCAGGTGCGGCCCGATCTGCGACACCGCCTCCAGAATTTTGCCTCGGTTGGACTGCCACAGGTTCATGATCTGCCCGCAGATATCCAGCACACCCGGATGGCCGAACCGGCTGAGAAGAGGGAGATAGGTGGCGGCAAAAAACGGCTGCTTGTCCGGAGTCATCAGCACCGTCAGGGGCCATCCCCCCCGGCCCGAAATCAAATGGCAGGCCGCCATATACACAGCATCGATATCGGGGCGTTCTTCCCGATCCACCTTTATGCAGATAAACGCCTGATTCAATGCCGCGGCGGCTTCGGGATTTTCGAAAGACTCCTTCTCCATCACATGACACCAATGGCAGGTGGCATATCCTACAGACAGAAAAACGGGTTTGTCAGCGGATTTGGCAAGAGTAAAAGCCGCATCTCCCCACGGGTACCAGTCCACCGGATTGTGGGCATGCTGCAGCAGATAGGGACTTTTTTCATGAATCAGGCGGTTCGTTGAAGTCATGTTTCTTCCTCTCCGGTCACATATCGAAAGAAAACTCACTGCCGACTGCCGTCACGGCGAATCGATCCTTGAAATGTGCCCCCATCGCAACGGTAGCCGTCATGCCGGTACAATGGCAAACGCCGACCCGCTCCACGCCAAAGTCTTCGAATCGCTCGATCACGCCGGCAATCCGCTCCGGTGTAAAGAACATCAGATGCGTTCCACCGATAATGGCCCGGAGTTTGCGGATATTCATGGATTCCTCGATATAATCGAGAATGTTCAGAACGCCGGCATGGGCACATCCGAGCAGCAGCACGGGATGGGTGGCGGTTTCAATCAGCAGGCTGGCATCATCGGCGATGGGATCCGGAGAAAACCCCTGCCCGTCCGGCAGCATCAGTTGGGGATCCTGAAAATCCTGATGCGGTTTGATGGGAACACCGGTGACAAACCAGATGCCGTCTTCCATCCGACGGGTTTGATCCACCCAGGTAAATTCCGCACCCAGATCCGTCAATTCTTCCTGTGACAGCGGGCTGCCGATATAGCGGGGTTGGCTGTCCGACATCAGGGGAGTTTTGAGATGATGTCGGGAGAAAACATCCGGGTGAGCCACCACATTCACAGGCCCGGTTTCCTGAAGCGCGATCTTCAATCCTCCGGTATGATCATAATGGCCGTGACTGAGAAAAATCCGGTGGACGCCTTTCAGACTTTTATCGATCAACTTCAGATTGTGAGAAAGGCCGACACCGGAACCGGAATCGAACAGATACCGGTTGTTTCCTATTTCTATCAAGGTACTGAATCCATGCTCTCCGATAACGCCGGGTCTGCCTGCATAATTGTCGCATAAAACGGTAATTTTCGTTTTCAAAATGCCTCCTGTGAATCGAGTGACTGCAATATTTCCGCCATTCTTCCGGTGGTAATCCACCTGGGCTTGGCATCCGTAATCTTCTGCCACAATCCCGTTGCCCCATAGCGCACGTAAACACCATCCGACCAGATGCCGATCAAGTCATCCCGGCCGTCGCCGTCGATGTCCCCTACAGCCACTTGCTCAGCCGGTGTCGTAATTCTTGTCCAGGCCTGGGTAGCGGAATTTCGATACCAGGTGCCGCTGGAATAACTGCCGACAATGTCCGCCCGATTGTCTCCGGTCATATCGCCGACGGCTATCCAGACAGGCATCGCGGCATCGATTTTCTGCCAGGCGGCGGTCGCACTGTAACGCACCCACAAACCATCATTCCAGACGCCAGCCAGGTCCTCACGTATGCCGCCGATATTTCCAGTACCCAGTTGCTTGGCGGGTGAGGCAATTTTCTCCCATTTGCCGGAAGCTGAATCCCGATAATATACGCCATCATTTTTCCAACTGCCGATCACATCGTCTCTGCCGTCGTTATTCAAGTCTCCGGCAATGATCCAGGTCGGCAGGCTCGTACTCAACTTGATCCATTGTCCGGTGGTGGACTGTTTGACATACAGACCGGACAGCCACACACCGATCAAATCATCGACATCATCCGTATCCACTTTGCCGGCGGCGATCATCAGCACATCAGCGGTCGAGCCCATCCGGGTCCATTTGCCCGTAGATTTATCCCAGGCCCAGACACCGTCCGTCCAGACACCCAGGAATTGGGCGGCGGATTGCGAAGTTGCACCTGCCTGAACCACAGTGACATCCTTCGGACTGCCGCTGGCATTGGATGCTGTCACCCGAATCGTGGCGGTTCGGGCCGATGCGCCGTTGTTCGCCGTAAAGGCGCAGGTAATGTTTCCGGTATTGGTTCCGGCTGCACCCGATGAGATCGACAGCCAACTGCCGCCGGCAGTCACGGATGCCGTCCATGGCATGCTTCCCGTGCCCGTGTTGGATACACTGAATGAGGCCGTGCCGGATTCTTTTGCCACGCTTCGGCCGGCCGGACTCACCGAAAGCACCGGCTCGTCTTCTTCCGGTATCATGAAACTGAGCGTCCCCTGAGATCCGACCTGATATTTCCCCGCCGTATCGGGTGTCAATGTCACCGTCCGCTGAGTACCGCTCTGCGTGGCCGTCACTTGATATCGGCTGCCGGGGGTCAGATCACATAACAGGTTGTATGTGCGTGACAAATCCGGATAGCTGTATGTCAGCGTGCCGGCAGGGCTGGTTCCGGCCGGACTGGACGAAAACATCACGACTCGCTTCAGGGTTGGGTCGGCAATATGGCTTCCGGTCATACCGGAGCTGGAAATCAGTGTGGCGGCAGGCATGGCAGTTACATTGACCGATGCCGGATACAGCACGGTCAGAAAATTATGTTCCAGGTTCGTATCGACCGGCTCGATCTCCAGCCGCCATTCCCCATACGGGATGTTCTCGAAATCATTGATCGGCCGGGGCTGGGACTCGGTTGCGCTCCAGTGCCAGTCGTAATTGTCCCCAAATACCCAGAACGCCTTGACCCCCCTGCCCCCGACCTTTCGTATATTGGCCGGCAGCAGCGGCTTGATGAAGAGTTTCCCTTCTCCGGATACCGCTGTTGCCAGATTGGCACCGGTATAGAGGGTTTCACCGGACGATACCGTCGATGCCGTACCGTTTACCGTGGGTTCGTTCAGGACATGAAAAAGCAGTTTGGTTTTACTGCCGCTGAATGCCGTCCGGGTAACCGCCACCCGGTCGAACAGCACCAGATAATCCGAATCTTCCGCCGTTCCTTCGGGCCGGAGATAAACGAATTCCCGGTGAAAACGGGATACCTTGGCCGTGTTTCCGCTGTATCCCGTATCCATGGCCTGATTGTAGGCAGGATTGTTATAGGCGTTGACCGCATCTCCGAAAACATAGGTATGGCGCCTGGCATCCTCGAACCGGGGGATGTCGCCGGTATCGTAGTGAACCAAATGCTGCGTGAAATAATCCACGGTCTGTGGAGACCGGGATGCCGGATAGCACGTCCGCTGTCCGCCGTCGTTGGAAACCGCATCCGGCCGGGCAGCGGTCAGATTTTCATCGGCATTGTGGACCACCAGCGTATTGTGCGCAAGGGTGCGCACGTAATAATTGACATCGTGCCAGGAGAGCCCCTCGCCGCTGTAGACACCGCTGTCCACCGCCAGATCGCCGTATTTGTAGAGTGTAAAGCTGTTCTGATCGAAGTGCTGATGGTAGGTATAATGATCTCCGCACTGAAATGTCAGATAGGCAGCACCTTTACCGGTATCGGCAGCGCCATTCGGCCAGGCGGACCGCATGAAAACCGTTCCGGTTGCGGGTGAATAATGGGTCAACAACCCAGGGCTCTGGCTCACCCCGTCCGGATTGAACCATAGAAATTCCTCATGATATAAAAAACTGCTGGAATTGTTGGCAGGAGCTGCCGCCAAATAAGCCTGAAGCTGCCCCGCCAACGCCTGATTCGGAAACTGCTGCAACAGAATCAGGGACAGGATGCGTTCGTAATTGACCATGCTCGCACGGTTCCGTTCGGCATCGCCGGTGGATTGATAAGGATGAAAATCCTTTTCCCAGCTTTGTTTGTCCGCCAGACCGGGCCAGCGATGCAGCAGGATAAATCCCAGACGGTTCTTGAACCAGTCGCTGCTTTCAAACAGATTTTCGCCGGTTGCGGTCATCCAGGCATCCATGGCCTTGACGCGGGGCCAGTTGGCAATGCCGTCGTAAACGATTCCTTCCGGCCATCCACCGCCGTTGGCGATATAATTCAGTAACGTCAGATCATTGTCCCGATACCGCCGGTAACGGTATTCCTCGATCCATTTCAATGCATCCGAAACATCCCCGTAAGCGGCCAGCCCGATGAGGGCATAGGAATATCCATACCGAGGCCAGTAATTTCCCCATCCGGGTGTATCTTCCGATTTGGGCACATCATTGGCCCAGGATTTGAAATAATCGATGAACGTCTGTTTCTGACCGGCCGTCAACAGACCATAACACCAGTCATAGACCAGGGCGATATCACCGGCTTTGGTAGACCAGTCATCCGTATCGGCTATCATTGCCAGGGCCTGGGTAATGGCACGCTGCCCATAGGCCGCCTGCCCCGTCACCTGATACACGAGTGCTTTGGCATGCATTTCTCCGTCATCCGAATCCGCTTCCGTCTTGAGCTGCGTCCATCGAAAATTGGTGGATACCGCCCGCGATTTGAGGGCCGTCAGCCGGGCTGCCGTCAGATAAATGCGTGGATGTGCGGCCGCCAATCGCAGCACCCTGAGATGCACTGTATCGGTGGCGGTTTCACCGATCGAATTGGTGACGGTCAGCTCGATATCCCATTCACCGGGCAGATTCGGTGTAAAAGATGCGATCTTGTTACTGGAAATGATCTTGCCGATCAGGGTGGACCCATAGGCCGGCCGAAGCACTTTCCAGGAATAGACCAGACCAGCGTCATTTCCGCCGGGCCGGTCATGACTTGCCGATCCATCCAGGGTCAGCGCCTGCCCGTTCCAGTTGAGGATTTCCTGATCCGGCCCGGCATCGGCCATCGGCGTGTCTGGATTGTACACCACGGTCAGCCTGGGCCGCAGGGTGGTATCGACTCCCTGATTCGAGACAAACGTCCGCTCGTCGTGATGGTCGTCCTGGTATCCGGTGGCATCACGCAGTACGATGCCATAATTGGCCAGCCCCCCGCGCACCCATTCCGTCACCAGACCGGATACATTCCAGGAATACCAGCCGGGATTGATCACATCCGCATAACTCTCTGCACTGGATACATAGTCGGTCTCTGCCGACATGCCGCGTGCGGCCCAGGCGATATCGGTTCCTTCACCCGGATACCAGTCGAAGGCATGATCGCCGGTGGCGCCGTGTTTGCCGCCGGTATCGATGGGAGAATTTATCTGATTGCCTTCATCCCAATCCCGGAGTACTTGAAACAGATCGATCCGACGTGCGAAATCCCGGGTGCCGCTGAAGCTGGACTGTGTTGTGTTGTAAAGAGAGAGTTCTGCCGAAATGACCTTGCTGTTGGCAGGAACACCGCTTAGATCGAAACCGATGATCGGATTGTCGCCGCCGTCCCGAGACAGCTCCAATGTGGTGTTTTGACCATAGTTGACCGAATACTGCGGCGGTGTATCCCACCCCAGCCGGCTGATGGTGGTGTCTTTTCCACCTGTATAACCGCCGACGCCGTGCTGAAAAATCCGGGTCTGTTCCACTGCCTGAACAGTTGCCGAATGAACGAAAAGAAACCAGAAGAAAAAAACAATCGGTAATCGTTTGCCCATGACACACTCCTCTTTTCATTCTCGATGGTTGTTTCAGTCCAAAGGATTCCCGACACCCGGCACGGGTTCAGTTGAATGAGATGCCAAAATCTATAAGAATCAGTGGGCTATGGCAGATCAGCGTCGGGAAATATCAGCCGACTTCCAGGCTGCCAGCGTAAGGGGTTACAGGGTTCTGACGGTCACCGTGTTTCTATGGGGTTTCCACACCGCATTTCACCTCAGATGACATCCGGACATGTTTTTCCTTTTCATGAAAAGAATTGGAAATTCAAATAATATGCGTTTCAGCAGGCATTTTTTAAAGAAAAGACCGGCTGTTCTTTTATACCTTGAACTTGCGGTTCCGGGTGATCATGACCTACCGCGATTTTATTGATCAGACTGGCCTGGTAGCCGGCACCGAATCCGTTATCGATGTTTACGACCGAAACGCCCGAAGCACAACTATTGAGCATGCTCAGCAGGGCGGCAATGCCGCCGAAGCTGGCCCCGTACCCCACGCTGGTCGGAACCCCGATTACCGGACAAGAGACCAGCCCGCCCACCACACTGGCCAGCGCCCCTTCCATGCCGGCGATGACAATGGCCACATTGGCCTTGAACAAATCTTCACAGGAATTGAGCAAACGGTGCAGCCCGGCGACACCGACATCGTACAGACGATCGACCCGGTTTCCCAGGGTTGCCGCCGTTACGGCGGCTTCTTCAGCCACCGGAATATCCGATGTGCCGGCACACACCACGGCAATACGGCCGACTTCTTGCACAACTTGCGGCTTGACCACCACGATACGGGCCGCTTCATGATACCGGCATTCCGGGATGATGGACAAAATTCCTTCATATACATGGCTATCGGCCCGCGTGGCCAGAATGTTGCAGTGATGCGGAATCATCCTTTCCACAATCCCCTTGATCTGATCCACGGTTTTGCCGGCGCAGTAGATGACTTCCGGAACACCATTGCGCAAACAGCGGTGATGATCCACCTTGGCGTATCCCAAATCCTCGAAAGGCAGTTTTTTTAAACGGTGCAACGCGTCTTCATCGCTCACCTGACCGCTCCGGATACCGGCGATAAGATCTTTGAGCTGTTGGTTATCCATTCTGATCATTCTCCTTTGGCAGTATCTCCCGGTTGAGACTTCCCATGGCATAACCTTCGATATCCAGGGCCACGTATCGGTAACCAAGCTTCTTGAAAAAAACCGCTATCCGGTTGCGGATATCTTCTTCCATAAATCGGCTGAGAAATCGTTGATCCACTTCCAGACGAGCCAGGGTATCGTGGTGGCGGACGCGCACCTGCCGGCAGATGCCCAGGCTGCGCAGATAAATCTCGCCCGCATCGATTTGTTCAAGCTTTGCGGCCGTAATCTCATTGCCGTAGGGTACTCGGGAAGCCAGGCATGCGAAGGACGGTTTATTCCATGTACTCAGTCCGAGCTGACGAGATAGCTGGCGAATCTCTTCTTTGCCCAATCCTGCCTCGCTCAACGGACTTCGAATGCCAAGTTCCTGAATCGCTTTCAGCCCCGGACGATAGTCGGTGTAGTCGTCAAGATTGGTTCCGTCGGCAACCACTTTAAAGCCTCTTTCTGCGGCAATCTCCTTCAGCAGCGAAAATCGTCTCTTTTTGCAATGATAGCACTTGTCGCTGGGATTTGCAGCAAACACGGGATCGGCCAGATCATCGGAGTCTACCTGCAGATGGGCAGCACCGATGCATCCGGCCATCTCGACAGCATCTTTCTTTTCCAGGCGGGAAGTCAGCTGAGAAACAGCGGTTACGGCCAGCACCTTTTTTTCGAGAACATCCTGGGCGATCTTCAGCAGCAAGGTGCTGTCCACGCCGCCGGAGAAGGCCACCAAAACGCTGTCCATCTTCTTCAGCAAAACCTTGAGGCGTGTAAGCTTTCCATCCAAATTGTCTTTTTCGGCATCCATTTCTGCCCGATACCCGCCTTGTCCGGTGTATTTCTGTGATGAAGTAACCGTTCACGCTCCCTTCCTGCTGAACAGCACGGGAGAAGATGAACGATTACGTGATGAAATACTTCAGGGCTTCAGCCCCGTCAATGAAAATGAA
>CAYQKZ010000119.1:0-8922 GCA_964418135.1 uncultured Desulfobacterales bacterium | reverse complement strand
ATGGAGGGATGGCTGAGTGGTTTAAAGCGGCGGTCTTGAAAACCGTTGAGTGTAACAGCTCCGTGGGTTCGAATCCTACTCCCTCCGCCAGAAAAACCGGTGGGACGTATTTCATATAATTTATCAAAACCGATGCGGTTTTTCTAAAACTACCCAACGGAGAGATGGCCGAGTAGGCTGAAGGCGCGCGCCTGCTAAGCGTGTGTAGGGGGAAACTTCTACCGAGGGTTCGAATCCCTCTCTCTCCGCCATATTTTAATCCGATAAGAACCCGATCTTTCGATCGGGTTTTTTTTATAAGAGATGACAATGCATCCACCGCATATCATGGTACTCGGAATCGGCTGCCTGTTGTACCGGGACGAGGGTTTCGGTGTTCGGGTGGTTCAAAGGCTCCAGGCCGAATATGACTTTCCCGATCATGTGTCTCTGATAGATGGTGGGGTGCTGGGCATCAACCTGCTGGGGGTGATGTCCGAAGCCGATTATCTGATCGTGGTGGATGCCATTCGACATCAGGGAGTTCCTGGGGATGTTTACCGCCTGGAAAAAGACCAGATACCCGCACGTATCCGGGCCAAGAATTCCCTTCATCAGATCGATTTTCTCGAAGCCCTGACCTTGTGCCAGGCACTCGATAAGGTGCCGGAAACGGTTATTGTCGGGGTGGAACCTGAAGATATCGACACCCTCTGCATCGAATTGTCACCCGTAATTCAGTCTCGGATCGAGTTCGTGATGACCATGGTTCTTTCCGAACTGCAACGACTCGGTGTCTGCTGTCAAAAAAGGAGTCATGCCCGTGTGCCTTGCCATCCCCTCGAAGATTATCCACATAGATGAAGCCGGAATGGGCACCATCGACGTGGACGGGGTTCAGCGAAAGACCAGCCTGCTGCTGATCGAAGATCCCCAGGTCGGAGATTACGTCATCGTTCATGCCGGTTTTGCCATTCACAAGATCGATGAAAAATTCGCCTTGGAATCCCTGGCCGTATTGAGAGAATCCCTGGCACTTTCCTTGCGAACGGACACCCCTACGGTTCAGCGATGATATGGCGACGGATGGAATCGTTGCCCTCAGGCTGAACATCAACGGAATCGTTCAGGGGGTCGGTTTCAGACCCCATGTCTATCAACTGGCCCGCATACATCGGCTTACGGGGAACATTGCGAACACGTCCTCCGGTGTTGTCATCCATATCGAAGGCAGCCGGGAAGATATCGAGCGATTCCGTAGAGAACTGTCTTCCAATTATCCACCGCTGGCTCATGTTACGGAACTTGTCGAAACGTCGGACAGGGTCCGCAATCTCGATAATTTTACGATCCTTTCCAGCACCCCTGAACTCAAGCGCTCCACCCTGATTTCTCCGGATGTGTCCGTCTGCGAAGACTGCCTCGAGGAACTGTTCGATCCGGCGGATCGAAGATTCGGCTATCCATTCATCAATTGCACCCATTGCGGCCCCCGCTATACGATCATTTCGGATATCCCTTACGACCGCTGCCACACGTCCATGAAACATTTTACGATGTGCGATTTGTGCCAATCCGAATATGATGATCCGAACAACCGCCGGTTTCATGCCCAACCCAATGCCTGCCCGGTCTGCGGTCCGCGGCTTTCCCTTCATGATTCCGTCGGATGTCCGGTATCCAGTGAAAACCCGATCGAACAGGCCACCCGCTTGCTGAAAGATGGAAAAATCCTGGCGATCAAAGGTCTGGGCGGTTTCCATCTGGCGGTCGACGCCTGCAATACCCCTGCTGTCGAGCGGCTTCGGCAGCGCAAACGGCGTGATGAAAAACCGCTGGCAGTCATGTCTCCGGATATCGAAACGATCGGCGGATATGCGTTCATCACGCCTGAAGAAAAAGCACTTCTGACCTCATTTCGCCGGCCGATTGTCCTGCTGAGAAAAAAAAGCCCCTGCCTGCTTTCCGATGCCGTATCTCCCCGGAATTCCACCATCGGTGTCATGCTTCCCTACACACCGCTGCATTACCTGTTGATGAATCCGGAAGTGCCGGCCCTGGTGATGACCAGCGGAAATCTCAGCGAGGAACCCATTGTCATAGACAATGGCGAAGCGCTGGAACGGCTGTCTGGAATCGCCGATTTTTTCCTGATGCACGATCGGCCCATTTATCTTCGCAGCGACGATTCTCTGGTCAGACACGAAGCAGGTGCGGATCGGGTCATCCGCCGATCTCGGGGGATCGTTCCGGTGCCGGTTTTTCTGCGTCGATCCTTGCCGTCCGTGCTGGCTTGCGGGGCGGAGCTGAAAAATACGATATGTCTGATTTCCGGAAATCGGGCGTTTTTAAGTCAGCACATCGGAGATCTGGAAAATGCCACGGCATCTGATTTTTTCTGTATGACCATTGCACACATGCAGCGGATACTGGATATCACCCCGAATTTACTGGTATGCGATCTGCACCCCGATTATCTCAGCACCCGTTATGCGCTGGAGCGGCGAATGACCGGTATGGAGGTGATGCAGGTCCAGCATCACCATGCCCATATCGTCAGTTGCATGGCCGAAAACCGGATTAATGGAAAGGTGATCGGTCTGGCTTTCGATGGAACCGGCTATGGGTCGGATGGGGCCATCTGGGGCGGTGAGTTTCTGATCGCCGATGAAATCGGCTTTGACAGAGTTGGTCATCTGGCTTATATGCCTTTACCGGGTGGAACGGCTGCCATTCGGGAGCCATGGCGGATGGCGGCCGGTAGCCTGTATTCGGTGTTCGGCGAAGCCATGTGGGATATGGACATTCCGCTGTTTCGAGAAATCGATGCCAAAAAACTCCGTTTTCTTCAGAACATGATGGACAGAGGGATCAACTGCCCCCGGACATCCAGCATGGGAAGGCTGTTCGATGCGGTTGCAGCGATCGTTGGAATACGCTATACGGTTGCCTATGAAGGGCAGGCCGCTCTGGAACTCGAAATGCTGGCGGATCACGGAGAATCGGGCTGTTATCCCTTCGAATGGCTGTTTGAAGACGGATATCGTATCCTTCTTCATCCGATCATTCAGGGTGTTGTTGCCGATATGCAGAACGGTGTATCGCCGGATGTTATCAGTGCCAGATTTCATCAGACCGTCATCCGCATGTCGACGGCACTCTGCACGCAGATTCGACAGGACAGCGGCCTGAATCGTGTGGCTTTAAGCGGCGGCGTTTTTCAGAACACATGGCTTCTTACCGGACTGATTCGGGAGTTGACGGCACATGGGTTCACGGTTTTTTCCCAGGCGATCGTCCCGACCAATGACGGCGTCATTTCTCTGGGGCAGGCGGTTTGTGCCGCTGAGACGCGGGCGCTGATCGCATGAATCGAAGAGACGGGGGTTCATGAGTATCAAATATCTGGAAGAATATCGGGATCCGGAACTGGCCCGGCGGCTGATCGAGCGAATTCATCACATTCACACCAAACCCGTCCGCTTGATGGAGGTCTGCGGTACCCATACGGTATCCATATTCCGGAGCGGCATCCGTTCGGTGCTGCCGGACAGCATTTCGCTGGTATCCGGTCCGGGATGCCCGGTCTGTGTCACCGATCAGAGCGATATCGATGCATTTATCGCCATTTCCCGAATGGATGGGGTGATCGTGGCAACTTTCGGGGATTTGATCCGGGTTCCGGGCACCGAATCTTCACTTCAGGCCGAACGCGCTGCCGGCCGGAACATCCGGGTGATTTACTCGGCCATGGATGCACTGGACATCGCCAGACAGTATCCAGGCAAGCGGGTGGTCTTTCTGGGCGTGGGGTTCGAAACCACGGCCCCGACCATTGCCGCGACCGTAATGACCGCCAAGGAGTCGGGATTGTCCAATTATCATGTCTATTCGGCTCACAAGATCGTTCCGCCGGCACTTGCAGCTCTGGTGAATGCGCCGGATGTTCGGATCGACGGCTTCATTCTGCCCGGCCATGTATCGGTCGTTATCGGATCGGATGTCTACCGATTTCTGAAAACAGATCATCACATGCCTGCCGTGATTGCTGGATTCGAACCGGTCGATATCCTTCAAGCTGTTTTTTCCCTGGTTTTACAGGTTCATACCGGCAACCCGGAACTGGAAAATGCTTATCCGCGTGCAGTCACCCCGACTGGAAACCCCAAAGCTGTTTCCATCATGAACACGGTTTTCGAACCCATGGATGCGGCCTGGCGGGGCATTGGAACCATCTCTGACAGCGGGCTGAAAATTCGGGATGAATTTGCCGAACACGACGCTACCCGTCAGTTCGATATCCAGGTTCCTGAACCGGTCGTGGTACGGGGATGTGCCTGCGGCGATATTCTGAAAGGTCTCAAAACGCCTCCGGAATGTGCCCTTTATAAAAAAAGCTGCACCCCGGTCCATCCGGTCGGCCCCTGCATGGTTTCCAGTGAGGGAACGTGCGCGGCGTATTATCGGTATCTATGAAAGGGTGCAGGTATCAGGCAGGTATCAGGGTGCAGGGGTTATTCTGCTCCTGTCCTTTTTTTTTGAAAGAAACAGATGGACCAATACCGATACATCAATTTATGAATTGATTCAGTATTAGCGATATCTGGATGTTACCATTTACGGATAGTTGATTAATGCAACAAAAAACTTGAACATCGAGTAAGAGATATGAAACAAAACGATAAAATCCTCCTGGACCATGGCAGTGGCGGCAAAATTTCCCATGCGATGATTGCGGAAATGATGTTGCCTGCCTTCGGCAATCCCATTCTGGATCAGTTGAACGACAGTGCTGCGGTTACGATCGGCGGTGAGCGGCTGGCGTTTTCAACCGACAGTTATGTGGTGGATCCCATTTTTTTTCCGGGTGGCGATATCGGCGAACTGGCGATCAATGGGACTGTGAACGATCTGGCCATGAGCGGGGCTGTTCCGTTGTTCTTAAGTGTCGGGATGATCATCGAAGAGGGGTTTTCCATTGCGGATTTAGGTAGAATACTCCGCAGCATGGGGATTGCCGCAACAACCGCCGGGGTGCAGGTGGTTGCCGGAGATACCAAGGTGGTACCCAAAGGAGCGGCGGACAGGATTTTCATCAATACTTCCGGCATCGGTCGCATTCCGGAAGGTGTCGAGATATCCGGCGACCGGGCAAGGCCGGGGGATCAAATCATCCTGAGCGGCACCATTGCCGATCATGGCATGGCCATTCTGACCAGCCGCGAGGGCATGCGCTTCGATGCGCCGGTACTCAGCGATACGGCTGCCCTGAATCATCTCGTTCAGCGAATGCTTTCGGTGGATAGAAATATCCACGTATTGCGGGACCCGACCCGTGGGGGGCTGGGAACCACATTGAATGAAATTGCCGGTCAATCCCGTGTGGGAATCCATATCACCGAAGAGCGGATACCCATCAAGCCCGATGTTGCGGCACTCTGCGAGCTGCTGGGGTTCGATCCGCTTTATATCGCCAATGAAGGAAAACTGGTTGCCTTTGTTTCTCCGGATCATGTCGAGGCGGTGCTGACAGAACTCAGGAATGATCCACTGGGAAAGGATGCTTGTATCATCGGCGAGGTTGTGGAAGCGCCGGCCGGCCGGGTGATCCTTAAAACACGCATCGGCGGCACCCGTATTGTGGATATGCTGACCGGGGAACAACTCCCCCGGATTTGTTGATTGTTTGTTACGGAAACAGGTGATCATGAAATATGCATCACATGAATATTGTTACATAAAATAGCATCTACAAGATATTGTTGTCCATTATGTCCATTTTTCAGACCCGGCGTTACGTGTAACCAAAGGATATCTCTCAACACCATGAACTTTCATCTGGTCAGTTTAGGATGTGCCCGGAATCTTGTAGACAGCGAGGTCATGACGGGAAAGCTGCGGGAAGCCGGCTGTGTTCCGGTACCGGATCCCGAAGATGCCGATGTGATTGTCGTCAACACATGCAGCTTTATCGAGGCGGCGGCCAACGAATCCATCGATACCATTCTGGCATTGGCGGCATATAAACAAGACGGTATCTGCCGCCGGCTGATCGTGACCGGATGCCTTCCGGAGCGTTATCGCGAAGATATCGTGGCGGCCCTTCCGGAGGTGGATGTATTTCTGGGTACTGGAGCTTATGACCGGATTATTGAAGCGGTGTTGGAAGATTCGCTGCACTCGGCCTGTCTGCTTCCGGACCCGGATCAGATTGTTGTGGAGAGATCGGGGGGTCCTCGTGAAGTATCTACGGGCCTTGCGGCTTACATCAAAATCGCCGAGGGATGCAATCGCAGCTGCACATATTGTATCATTCCTAAACTCCGTGGTCGCCAGAAAAGCCGGTATATTGAGGATATCGTGGCAGAAGCCGTGAAACTGACGGCTTCCGGAGTCAGGGAGCTGACCCTGGTGTCTCAGGACACCACGGCGTATGGGCAGGAACTGGATGATCCTGCGGATTTGGCACAGCTTCTGGATCGTCTGTCCCGGATACCGGGTGATTTCTGGGTCCGTTTTTTGTATGGTCACCCGGAAAGTATTACGGATGCCATCATTCAAACTGTCGCGGATCATTCCCGGATCTGTCCGTATTTCGATATCCCGATCCAGCATGCCGCTGATATCGTGTTGAAACGAATGGGGCGGCATTATAAAAAAGAGGATATGATCCGGCTGTTCGGGAACATTCGGGCCGCAGTTCCCGATGCATCGCTTCGCACCACGGTGATTGTGGGGTTTCCCGGTGAAACGAACGAAGATTTTGAAACGCTGCTTTCCTTTATCAAGGAAGTCCGGTTCGATCATCTTGGCGTCTTTGTTTACTCGGATGCGGACGATCTGCCGTCTCATCATGTGCCGAATCCGGTGCCGGCCGCACTGGCCAAGCGGCGTTACAACCAGTTGATGGCTGCCCAAAAAAAGATTTCAGCAGCAAATAATCGCACCCACCAAGGAAAAATTTTCCCGGTTCTTATTGAATCCGCCCCTGAAAAAGGGGTATATATGGGCCGAACCCGTTTTCAGGCACCTGAAGTGGACGGGGTTACCATCATCCATGCGGATCGGCTGGAGATCGGCGACATCGTTCGGGTTCGCATTACCGATACGCTCGAATATGATTTGATTGGGGTTCCGTATGACTGACTTGAAAACCCGTATATTGGATATGGTCCAAACCGATCTGGCAGAGATCGAAACCGCTCTGGTCGAAAATCTCAACCCCAATGTCGAACTTGTTTCGACCATTGCCGGCCACATTCTTTTCAGCGGCGGGAAACGGCTTCGTCCGTTGCTGATGGTACTCTGTGCCCGGATATGTCATTATCAGGGTGGATATGACAAGACTTTTTCCATCATTTTCGAATATCTACATGCTGCTACCCTCCTGCACGACGACGTGGTGGACGGTGCCGTGATGCGACGGGGAAAGCCGGCTGCCCATAGCCTGTGGGGAGGGGCCGCGGCCGTGCTGGCCGGGGATTTCCTGTTGGCCAGATCCCTGGCCATTGCCGCTGAAACCGGCAATATCCGGATTATCCGCACCATTTCCGAGATTACCGACAACATGGCTCAGGGGGAAATCCACCAGCTCATGCGAAAAGGGGATATCCACCTTTCGGAGGCCGAGTATCTGGACGTGATCCGCCGGAAAACGGCGGTGTTGTTTCAGGGAGCGTGTCGGGTCAGTGCCCTGATCGCCGATGCCCCGCAGGGGTGGGAAACAGCCCTGGCCGACTATGGCTTTCACCTGGGGATGGCGTTTCAGATGGTGGACGATCTGCTGGACTATACGGAAGACAGTCTGGCTCTGGGAAAAACCGTTGGGGCCGATCTCAAGGAAGGCAAGATGACCCTTCCCGTGATTTATGCACTGAATGCGGCAGACGATAAAGACCGAAGGCGTATGGAAGCCATTATCACCCATGCGGAATTCTCGGTTCCGGAATTTCAGGAACTGGTGGGGTATCTGCAGGCTTATGGGGGAATTGAATATACCTGGCAGAAGGCCCATGCGCATATCGCTTCTGCCAAAACGGCCATTGCACGGTTCGAGCCGTCTCCATCGCGGGAAATATTGATGGATGTCGCCGATTATGCATTGGCCAGAAAAAGCTGAAAGCGGCGGTTTCAATCCACCCCGGCCATCAAATATTCCGAACGGTGTTTGGCACTCAGCCGATGCCGTCCCGCTTTCTGCGTTGAGATTTGAATGTGAAATATCCCAGACTGACAATTAATCTTCCCAATTTCATCACGGTCGTCCGAATCCTTCTGACACCGCTCTTTGTCATTTTTATGCAAAGAGAAATGTTCCCGGCTGCCATTCTGATTTTCACGATTGCCGGTATCAGCGACGGTCTCGATGGCTTCATCGCCAGGTGTTTCAATCAGCGGACGGAACTCGGAGCCTACCTGGATCCGATTGCCGATAAATTTCTGCTGATGGCCTCATTTATCACGCTGGGAATTCAGCAGCATATTCCGGGCTGGGTGGCAGTGATTGTCATCAGCCGGGACATTGTCATCGTGATGGGCATTGCCGTTCTGACCATCATGGATATCAAGTTCAGGATCCGTCCCAGCATGGTCAGCAAGGTGACCACCTTCGCTCAGTTAACGACGGTGCTGCTGACCCTTATTTATCCCCAAAACCCATCGGAACCCATCATCAAATATGCGATGTTCTGGGTTACTGCTATGCTGACAACGGCTTCCGGGCTTCATTATATGATGCTGGGTCTCAACACATTTCAGAACGGTCAGGATAGATTGAAACGATAATTGCAATCACGCCTGCCGGATGTCGCTACGATGTCGCGTATGGATTTTTATCACGGTTTTTGTTGACATTGAACATACCAGGTGGTATTTACGCTTCAACTTAAAGGCACGTAGCTCAGCGGGAGAGCACTACCCTGACACGGTAGGGGTCGTTGGTTC
>CAYQKZ010000118.1:0-8985 GCA_964418135.1 uncultured Desulfobacterales bacterium | reverse complement strand
TTCCCACATCGATGCCGGTGCTGATGTATTCCCGGCCGTGAATGCCGTCCCGCGTGGGACGAACGATTTCCGACATATCCGTCCACATCGCGTCGAATCCCGGACCGCTGAACGGGCCGCGGTAGCCGGCTCCAGAGACCGGAATCTTGCCGGTTTCAGCCTGAAACCAGGTGGCGTGGATGATGTCCGGTTTCCAGTACGCATCGCCCATCCGGAGAAATTCCGGGTTGATGGTCTTGGAAAGCACCCCGCGGGGGCAGTTCTGGATGCAACTGAAGCAGTTCTTGCACTGATAATCGATGGAATCCACCAGGGTGCGCGCATCGTAGGCCCGGCTCTTGTAAACGTCGTACAGACAGCGCTTCTTGACACAGGTGGTGCATTTCAGACAGTCTTCTTCCCAGTCGATGATTCCCGAACGACCAACGGGAATGAAGCGCGGCGCCGTGGGCGTCGGTTTGATATGATATTTTTTCGGCATTTATCTATCTTCCTCGATGTAAAGTCGATCTCGGGTGATCAGCGTGGACCGATTTCCCGGGCTTTGGCAACCACTTCCCGAAGGGCTGCGGCAAAGGCGGCCGCATCACCGGAAGCGATCTGAAACATATGTATGCGGTTTTCCCCGAGCCCTGCCTCCGCCAGCAGCCGGTTGGCGTAACGAACCCGCATTCGGGCGCGCAGATTGCCCTCGATAAACTGGCACTGGCCTTCCGGGCAGCCTACAATCATCGTCATCGTGGCCCCGGTCTCGATGGTGCGCAGCAGATAGAGTACATCGATGCGTCCGGAGCAGGGCAGGCGGGATATCCGCAGGACAGCCCGGTCTTCGGGAATGATATTTTCCGCGTCTTCTTCGGAAACCACCGAAAAATTGGCGCAACAATAGATCACAATCTCTGGTTTCATCGAAACTCCTCGCCACTGTCCGAATGGGTGTAACACACCATCCCTCCGGAAAAGGGGGTAATCCGGACGTCTATGGTCCTTGGATCATTCAAGAAATGACCGCAACAGTCTGATCCTCGGGAAACGGGGCAGCACAAGTGCGGATAAACAAAATGGGTTCAATTCGACGGTGAATAAATATTAGGAGGATCAGCGTTGGTCCAGAAGACTGAATGGATCGGAGGCTTGGTGATATGTCGGGAGGGTCATCGGGGCGGTGAAGATAGAGAATCCCTTCTATATGCCATGATCATCCTGCAAGCCCGGAGCATCTCATCGTCGAGATGTCGATCGCTTCAGTGAAAGTCGGCGTTGACTTCGGATAGAGCATATAAAAAATATAACTGTAAAAAGCAAGCGATTTTTTACAAAAATGAAATAAATGGGGAAGTTTTTAGAATTTCATGTCAGAACGTCAGCCAGGATGTCTGCCACTGTCATTTTCATTTTGGTGCCAATCCCTATCCCCGTCTCCTGCCGAAAGGATTTCTCCAGTACTGCCATTTCTCGATACAACGGCGTCCGGTCAAACGGGATATAGGCTTTCTGGCAGCACTGGATGACAAATTCATGACAACCGGGGCTCTGCACCCTGCCCTTTACGGGATGGTTCAGTTCATGGGGAAGGCCATGAAGCCGGCAGATCATGGGGCGGTATGCATATAGACGGCAGCGGCCGTCCTCGTTCAGCGGGCACATGGCGGCAGGAGCGATCTCGGAATGATGCTCCCCGTAAGCAATCGTCTCCAGCGCCCTGGATTGAACGATCGCCCGGTCAGATGAAGACAGGGAGTCCAGCCCGATTTTCAAATAATGATACTCTATCAGGGTGTGGTGATAAAATCGTGTCCTGCAACAACTGTCCTCACACCCCGAGCAGACAAATCCGTATTCAGCGGCTGCACCCTCGTATCGACCATCCATCTTCCGGAATACATCGGCCAATCGGTCGAGATACGGCGCGAACATCGATGCTTGTTCGCAGTTTTTTTCAAAAGCCATGGCGTTCCTTCAGATCAGCGGAGAGGGAAAAAAGATTTTTTCATACAGGTTCAGAGCGCACCGGTCGGTCATGCTGGCGATAAAATCACAGACGGACCGTTCGTGGGACAGATCGTTGTAATGGAACCAGGACATTTCCACGGCGCTGAGTTCTTTTTTGAAGATATCGGGCCGGTTCAGCAGACACGCGAACAGCTCGGTCAATATTTTCTTTGCTTTGACAAATTCATTGTGAACATGGGGAGAGCGATAAACATTGTCGTAGAGAAATACCCGCAGGGTATTCATGGCTTCGCTGACTTCATCGCTCATTTTCAATATCAGATCTCCGTTGCGTACTTCGCTGGAAAACACCAGATCCCGGATCATCGTCGTTGCCCGCTGGGAATGGGTGCGGCCGATGATCCGCGTACAGGATTCGGGAACCTGTTCCGCGGAGATGACACCGCTGCGGACGGCGTCATCAAGGTCGTGATTCAGATATGCGATAATATCCGCAATCCGGACGATGCGTCCTTCAAACGTCGAGGCCAGCTCGGAAGGATCATCCGGAATGATTTTGCCGAATCCTTTGGAGTGCTTGAGAATGCCGTTTCGAACCTCGCTGGTCAGATTCAATCCTACGCCTTTGTTTTCAAGCACTTCGACGACCCGAACACTTTGTTCGTTGTGATAAAAGTCTTGAGAATATATTTCCTGAAGGGTTTTTTCCCCGCTGTGCCCAAAAGGCGGATGCCCCAGATCGTGACCCAGGGCGATAGCTTCCGTCAGGTCTTCATTCAACAGCATGGCACGGGAAATATTGCGGGCGATCTGGGCCACTTCAAGGGTATGGGTCAGGCGGGTCCGGTAATAATCCCCCAACGGGGCCAGAAACACCTGGGTTTTGTATTTTAACCGCCGAAAAGCATTGGAATAAACAATCCGATCGCGATCCACCTGAAATGCCGTACGAATAGGACAGGGGTCTTCCGGCCGCTCCCTGCCGCGGGTTTCTGAACTCAAACATCCGAAAGGAGATAAAAAACTTTTTTCCCGCTTCTCGAATTTCTCACGAATGGTCATGAATAACGCCTGTATGATGTGTTCATCCGAAAACAACCTTTAATCATCAGTCCTTCGACAAATCATAAAATGCACCCTTTATAAAATCAAGCAAAGATATTCTTCAGACAACGATGATCCATGCAGATATTTATACATGTTTGCATTTATGTTGCAATAAATTACAATATTGTATTATAAACCAAATGGGTATTATTTATAACATATTGTTATTACAGTATTATTAGGCAAATAAATAATAGGCACGTATATTGCTTAATGCATATGGCAACTTGAAAGAAAACCGTATGACACACTTTCCATTTACCGATAAAAGGAGAACACACATGAAATTGAAAGAGAAATTATCCGCGTTGACCCTGATGCTGTCACTGTCCCCGGTATCTTCGGCATTTGCCGAAGAAGCTACATTGAATTCCGGCGACACCGCCTGGATGATCATATCCACGGCGCTGGTGATGATGATGACGCCTGCTGGCCTGGCGTTGTTCTACGGCGGCATGTCGCGGTATAAAAATTTGTTGAATACTTTTGCCATGACATTCATGTCTTACTGCCTGGCCAGTATCATCTGGGTGGTTATCGGATACACGCTGTCGTTCGGACCGGATATTGGCGGTGTCATCGGCGGGCTGGACTTTACATTTTTGAATAACATCACGGTGAAAAGCCTGTCGGGGACAATCCCGACCTATGTGTATGTGCTGTTTCAGATGACATTCGCCGGAATCACCGTGGCCCTTGTCCTGGGATCCATTGTTGACCGGATGAAATTTTCTTCGTGGCTCCTGTTTACCACATTATGGATTATCTTCATTTACTGCCCGATCGCCCACTGGGTATGGGGCGGCGGGTGGATGGCCAAAATGGGTGCTCTGGACTTTGCCGGTGGCAACGTGGTACATATCAATGCGGGTGTGGCCGGACTGGTGCTGTCTCTGGTACTCGGAAAACGCATCGGATACGGCCGAGAGACCATGTTCCCTTCCAGCATCGCCCTGACAGGGCTGGGAGCCGCACTCCTGTGGTTCGGATGGTTCGGATTCAACGCCGGCAGTCAGTTGGCAGCCGACGGCCTGGCCGGCTCCGCATTTCTGACCACCAACACATCGGCTGCCATGGGAGCGATCTCCTGGATGTTCACGGAATGGTACATAACCCGCAAACCGACGGTTCTGGGCATTGCCTCCGGTATCGTGGCCGGCCTGGTTTCCATCACACCAGCTGCCGGATTCGTGGATTTGTCTGCAGCACTGGTCATCGGTCTGGTGGCGGGCGTGCTGGGCTTTCTCTGTGTATCCAAACTTAAACATAAAATGGGATACGACGATTCTCTGGATGCCTTTGGGGTACACGGTATGTGCGGTCTCTGGGGGGCTCTGGCAACCGGCATTTTTGCCAATCCGGCGGTCAATCCCAATGGAACCGGTCTGCTCTACGGCAATCCCAATCAACTTTTCATTCAGGCGATTTCGATTGTTGCCACGGCTGCCTATACTGCTGTCGGCACAATGATCGTTATCACCATAACCCGTTTGGCAACCAACGGACTGCGGGTGGACAGAGACGATGAGATATCCGGCCTGGACAATTCTCAGCATGGGGAAAGAGCTTTTGAAATCCTGGGCTAACAAATAACTCTCACCGCAAAAGCGCACAGAAAGACATATCAGCGAAAACATGCTTAAACGACAATTTTTTCTTTGCATCCCTTGCGCTTTTGCGGTGAATTCATTCTGACCGAAATGACACAAAATACAATCGGAGGTAAAATGAAAAAAATCGAAGCCATCATCAAACCGTTCAAACTCGATGATGTAAAAGAAGCGTTGAACGAACTGGGAATACAAGGGATGACCATATCCGAAGTCAAAGGATATGGCCGCCAGAAAGGGCACAAGGAAATCTATCGCGGGGCGGAATATGTTGTCGATTTTATTCCGAAGATTAAAATCGAACTCGTCGTGGCTGCCGCGATGGTGGAACAAATCGTCGAAAAGATAAGAAATTCCGCCAATTCAGGAAAAATCGGGGATGGCAAAATTTTTGTATTTCCGGTAGAGCAGGCCGTCCGTGTCCGAACCGGGGAAAAAGGTATGGACGCTCTGTAAACCCTCACCGTGCCAAATCCTGCAATCGCTGCCCGGAGCCGGTGCAATTGCAGGAACTTCCCGTCAATTCTTCATGCTGTCTCTCCTCTCGTTTTTCTATAGAAGGCACCTTTTTCGCTTTTCATTTCCACCTTTTCATTATAAACATCATGAATCGTTCCATGAGATTCACCCCATTTAAATTTTTATCGACAATGAACATCAGATAGGCGTTTTTCTCTTGATATACTGCAAACGGCCATAATCTGCACTTTCCTCGTACGCCCTTCTTCCCCAACGGGGGAGGGCTATGGGCAACAGTTAAAATTATGACCATTGACGCTATGCATGCGAGGTGCATCAATGACCGCTCTTTCAATTCCTGTCCGTATCGGTGCCATCTGTTCTTATCTTTATTCGATCTGTGTCTGCTGCTGTCTGCTCTGCGTTGCCGTTTCGGGGATTTCGGCAAGCGAGTTACCGCCACCCGACATTCCGTCGGAACTCTCCCGGTGGAAGCCGTGGGTTCTCTACGGCATGGAAGATAAATTCTGCCCGGCCCGCTGTAACGATGCCGAAACATCTGCATGCCTCTGGCCTTCCCGGCTGCAACTGACTATCGCAGACACCGCGGGACATTTTGAACAGCAGTGGCTGGCTTTTAAAGATGCCTGGATCGTGGCGCCCGGAAGCCGGGAGTTCTATCCGGACAGCGTGGAACTCGACGGAAAGAAGGTGCCGGTACTCCTGCGGGAAGCGGGTCCATCCATTCAGCTTTCCAGGGGGGAACACCGGGTTCGCGGCAACTTTTCCTGGAAGGAAATTCCGGAAACGATGATGATTCCACCGGAATCTGGCATTGTAACGCTGACGGTGAACGGGCAGACGGTGGAACAGCCGGTCATCGACCCTTCCGGACGTCTCTGGATTCGAAAACGCGATATTGGTCCGGCAGTGGAAAACCGTCTGGAAATCCGGATGTTCAGACGCATCCGAGACGACATTCCCATGACCGTCTTGAATCATCTGCGCATGAACATTTCCGGCCAGGTCCGGGAAATCCGACTGAACGATATCTTCTTGAAAGATGCCGTTCCCCTTCGGTTGTCGTCTGCCCTTCCGGCCAGAATCGGCCCGGATGGGGAGGTAATGATTCAGGCCCGACCCGGCGACTGGCTGCTTGAAATCGAAACCCGTTTCGATCATCCCCTGGATCGAATTTCGGCCGGCACATGCCCCTATGGTGAGGAAACCTGGTCGTTTGAATCCCGGAATCATCTGCGGATGGTCACTGTTTCAGGCGCTCCGGCCATCGATCCCGGCCAGACCGAGGTACCGGCGGAGTGGAAAGAATTTCCCGCCTATCTGATCGGACCCGACACCGTTCTACGGTTTCAGACGTTGCGGCGGGGAGACAGCGATCCGGCGCCGGATCAGTTGAACATCCACCGTACCTGGTGGCTGGATTTCGACGGGCAGGGTTTCACCCAGAAAGATACCATCACCGGAACCCTCAGTCGGCAATGGTATCTGACCATGAATCCGCCTGGCATACTCGGAAAAGCGGCCGTGGACGGAGCTGATCAGCTCATCACGGCCCATGGTGCAACCGGCAAAGCCGGTGTCGAACTCCGGCAGGGACAATTGCACCTCGATGCAGACTCCCGGATCGAAGGATCACTTCGCCGGATACCGGCCGCCGGCTGGGATCATGGGTTCCAGACCGCTTCCGGCGAATTGAATCTTCCGCCCGGATGGCATCTTTTCGCCGCATCCGGCGTGGAGGTGACACCGGCCTCTTGGGTGGAACGGTGGTCGCTTCTGGATTTTTTTCTGGTTCTGCTGACGGCCATTGCTGTCTGCAAACTCCACACCTATGTCTGGGGGGCCGTGGCTATCGTGACATTGACCCTGACGTTTCAGGAACCCGGCGCGCCGCAGACCGTCTGGCTCAGTCTTCTGGCTGCATCGGCCCTGATCCGGGTGCTGCCCGACGGAAAGATAAAGCAGGCTGCCGTCTTGTGGCGCGCCTGCAGCGCCGTTGTCCTGCTGACCATCGTCATACCGTTTTCGATTCAAGCTATCCGGCAGGGACTGTATCCGCAACTGGAAAAAATCTCGTTCCGCCCGCTTCCAGCGGCCATGCATTCCCAGAATCTTATGACCACGGCGCCGACGGAACTCCAGAAGCAGGAGCGACGGCTCAAAGCAGATGCCGCACTGCCGGCAGCTCCCGGAAAAATGCTGTACGAATCGGTCCGCAGCCGGTCGTCACAGGCCCCGGACCCCCAGGCCCTGATCCAGACCGGGCCGGGCCTTCCCACCTGGCGATGGCGATCCGTTACCCTTCAATGGAATGGACCGATAGACAAGGATCAAACGTTCCGCCTTTGGCTGATTCCGCCGTGGATGAATCTGCTCCTGGCCATTATCCGGATACTTCTGCTGGCAGTATTGACGGCAGGACTCTGCAGTTTCGCGAACTGGCAAAACAAAATTCGATTGAAGCCTGCTGCTGTGGCCGCCTCCCTGATGCTTCTGGCAATGATGGGCGCACCAGCCAACGCTCAGGCCGAAGTGCCATCGTCTGCCTATCCGCCGACTGCTCTTCTGGAGGAGCTTCGCCACCGGCTGCTGAAAAAACCCGATTGCTTTCCGATCTGTGCCGATATTCCCCACATGGAAATTCAACTGGACGAAACCGTTCTTCAAATGGATATCGATGTGCAGGCCGCCGTCGAAACAGCCATCCCCCTGCCCGGAGATACGGAAAACTGGCGGCCGGACACGGTCACGATGAATCAACACCCCTTGAAAGGTCTGATGAAAGACAGGGACGGTCGGCTATGGGCCCTGGTTCCGGAAGGCATCCACCGAATCCGGATCAGCGGAAAAACCGCCCGCCTGAATGCCGTTCAGATCGCTTTGCCCATCAAGCCCCGCCGGGTTACAGCCGTTGTCCGGGGATGGTCCGTTCAGGGCATTGGCCCGGACGGCCAGGTATCTGCCGGAATCCAACTGCAACGAATCGAAAAACAGGAAAGTCCAGGCATCTCCGTTGGCACCGGCGCAGTGCTTCCGTTTTTTCATGTCGAACGGGAGCTGGCTCTTGGATTGATATGGGAAGTACACACCCGGATCACCCGATTGACGCCGCCGGGTGCGCCGCTGTCTCTCGACCTGCCGCTGCTGGCCGGTGAATCATTGACCACGGCCGGTATCCATGTGGCCCAAGGAAAAGCCATGATCAATTTCGATCCGGACAGCCGGGAAATTCGCCTGATATCCCACCTGGACATTGTGGAGACGCTTCACCTGACTGCACCGGAATCCGTTCCCTGGACAGAGTCCTGGATTCTGGATGCCGGCAACGTATGGCACTGCGATTTTTCAGGAATCCCTGTAATCCATCAGCAGGATGCCGAAGGCAAGTGGCGTCCCGAATGGCGGCCCTGGCCCGGCGAGAGAGTCGATATCCGCATTACCCGGCCGGCGGCCATTCCCGGCCCGATCATCACAATGGACAGCACGGCATTGAAATGGACACCCGGAGAACATCAGGACAAGGCGGAGCTGACGCTGACAGTCCGCACCAGCCGGGGCGGCCAGCACCCCATGGAACTGCCGCCGCATGCGGTCCTGCAGAAAGTCGTCATTCAGGGCCGGTCGCAGCCGATCCGTCAGGAAGGCCGCAGTGTGGTGCTTCCGCTGGTGCCCGGAACACAGATCATCACGCTGGAATGGCAGCAGCCTGGAACCGGGCTGTGGCGCTATCATCCCCCCCGTGTGTCCATTGGAAATCCGGCGGTCAATGCATCGGTAACATTTCACCTGCCGGAACACCGGTGGATACTCTGGACGTCCGGGCCCCGGCTCGGGC
>CAYQKZ010000117.1:0-9024 GCA_964418135.1 uncultured Desulfobacterales bacterium | reverse complement strand
TTGCCGTTGAACCGTTCCAGCTTGCCTTCCAGCCGCTCGGAAAGATGCAGGGCATCGGCTGTTGCACCGGCAAAACCGACGATGATTTTATCGTTGTAGATCCGCCGAACTTTTCTGGCCGTGTGCTTGACGATAGTGGTATTGAGGGTTACCTGGCCATCGCCGGCAACGATCACCTTTCCTTGATGGCGAAGCGCCAGTATCGTTGTTCCGTGAAATACCAATTCGGGAACCTCACTTTCTGGGATGGGCCTTGTCATAGGTTTCCATCAGTTTATCCATGCTGACATGGGTATATTTCTGGGTGGTGGACAGCCGCTGGTGCCCCAGAAGTTCTTGTACGATTCGTAAATCCGCACCCGAATCCAGCAGATGCGTGGCAAAGCTGTGTCGCATGGCATGAGGAAATATCGGCATTGAAAGACCGCATTTCATCGCCCATTTATCCAGAATTCGAGCAACCGACCGGGATGTCAGCCGGGTGTTTCGCAGATTCAGAAACAGCGGCCCGTTTTGATCGAGAGATATCCCGGCTTGACGCGCCAGGCATTCCCGATACACTTTCAGTGCAGCCAGCGCTTTTTTACCGACCGGGGTTATCCGTTCCCTGTTTCCTTTTCCGCAAACCCGGATCACGGACTGTTCGACATCGACATCATGAACATTCAATGCCGTCAGCTCGGAAACACGCACCCCTGCTGAATACAGCATTTCAAGAATCGCACGATCTCTGACATCCGCCAGGGAATCGGTGGATACCGAATCCAGCAGCCTGAACATTTCATCGATGGGAAGAAATACCGGGATGGGGCTTTCGGTTCGGGGGTTGGATATCAACTCGGCCGGATTTGCTTCCAGTATGCCTTGCCTGACGAGAAACCTGAAAAACGACCGGATGGCGGAAAGCTTTCTGCCGATGGATGTCTTGCTGTTCGTTTGATATAGATAGCCGATATGTCGTCGTATCGTCAGAGCATCCAGGAGTTCGATGGAGAGGTCCTGGATGTCTTTTTCCAGAAATACCGCGCTGCACGAAACAAATTCCTCGAGATCGTGTGCATACGATCGGCTGGTATTGGCCGAATATCCTTTTTCAGATGACAGGGATTCGATGAAATTTCGAACCAGCGAAATTACCGGACTCAAATCACGGGGTTTCCTCTTTCCAGTCGATCAGTGAATGGATATCCTGCCAGGAACCGACTTCATGAAATGGATGGACTTGACGGTTCCAGGGTTGTTTGAAAACAACCGGTTCCACACCGGCATTTTTTAACTGAAAGCAGGTCTCCAGACGGTCTTCGACAAAATAAGAAACGCGATGATCCCGCAGAATTTCCGCTTTGGCATCAAAAGATCCGGTTGTAATGACTTTTATCGATTCGTCATTAATTTTCAGAATGCTTTGAATCCAATTCAAGATCGGCCCGGTATATGGCCGGGCTGTTACAAACAGGATCGGACTGCTGATTTTTTCAAGGCGGGTCAACACGGCTGCAGCACCTGCCATAGGTTTCAGCGGCACCGTATAACGGCCATCCTGTATCCGTTGAATGATCGTCTCGATCAGATCCTCATCCATTTCAAGGCAGTCTTTGAGCATATAACAGGTGATGTCTTCATAGCGAAGATTATGGACCTGATAGTCTTTTCTGGCGATATCGATAAAAAGCGTCATGGTATCCGCCAGCACACCATCGATATCGAATGCAATGGAATCCGGGTCTATCATCATGTCTCAATCCATACACAAAGTCACAACGTCCGAAAACACAAATCGTATTTTCCAGGGATGTTTGCACCTTTGCAAAAAATATGTTCGCGAACGAATTAGGCCCTCCGGGTCTGTTTTTTCAGGCGGATAATTTTTTTCTTGTAAATCCGGGCCATCCGCATATTGTCTTCGCTTATGGCGGCTGTCTGAACCACCTTCAATTCACGCATCTTTTTCTTGATCTCACGAACCGTGGAGCTATTTTTTCCAGCAGCTTCTTCGACAACGCCACGGGCTTTTTTGATTCCGGAGATAAGCTCTGGTTTGTTCATTCCATAAACACCCGTCAGGTCTGTGGACTCCTTGGCCAGATCCCTCAATTCTTTGACCGTCATCTTGTCAAGAGGTTTTTCTTTTTCGGCCTTCTTTTTGCCTCCCATAACAACTCTTTCTCCTTTTCATGGTTAAAAGCACGAGCGAAAGCACGCTTTCAGCAACTTTCGCATTATAAAGTTTTGTTAATAAGCTATTTTATTGAATACTGTCAATCGGTTTTTATCCTGAAAGCCGGTAAAAATAAGGTATGGCCTCCGATTCCTCCGAAAATGACCGCCGATAAGTGTTCCACCGTCGGTGTTATTCAAGTCAAAACGGCTGCAATACCTTATCCAGTGAAACCGGACCGGAAATCAATCTTTGATCCAGCATGATCTGTGCAGTCTGCTTCCAGGCCGGGATATCGATGGCTCCAACGGCCTGTTCCGGCCCCGGCTGGATCAGGCCGCGTGTAACCGCCAACTGCCTGCGGACAATGTTTTCCGGCGTATCTTTGTCGAACTGCCGGATCACGGAAACCGCCTTCTCAGTGTTTTCCACAGCTACCGCATGCTGCCAGCCTTCAAGCAGTGCCTTCCGGAATGCATTCACCAGGTGCGGCTGCCCGCTGAACATCTTCCGAGACGAAATTACGGAATTGGCCACAAATTGCACCCCGAATGCATCGGGGCTGAAAAAGCCGACCCTTTCTCCGGCCTTCTCCAATTTATCCTGAATGATAATGCCCTGGGCATTGACGTACACCGGCCACAAATCGACTTTCCCTTCATAAAACGGTGTGTAGTCATACCGAACGCTGTACATTTTTACAGAAGCCTCGCTGATGCCGTATTTGACCAGCAGGGTTCGCATAATGGTTTCATCATTGCCGCCGAATGTCAACCCCACGGTTTTCCCCCTGAAGTCCGCTGGGCTGACCATCCGCAATTTATCGCTTCGATACACCCATTGCAGGGGATTGATCTGAAACAGTTGAGCAATCACCACAATCGGAGATCCCTTTGCTACAGCCCGAATCACCTGATCCGCCGACGCGACCCCGAATTGAGCATGTCCCAGTTCGAGTTCCTTGATGGCATCGCGCTCGGGCCCCCCTTCTTTGATCGACACTCGAAGCCCGTTCTCAGCAAAGACCCCGTACACATCTGCATAAAGATCACCGACAACGCTGGTGTTGAACAGCCATTTCAGGCGATAGACCACCGACGTTAACTCTCCGCAATCCCCGATTCCCCCGATCAGAATCAGTCCAATCCCCAGCCAACCGAGTGTTTTGACACGTTTCATCTCACCTTCCATTGTCAGAGGTCAGTAATCAGTGACCAGGTATAACTGCCAGTGACCGGTGGTAAGCCTTCATCCCAACTACTGATTACTGATTACTGATTACATGTAAGCTCTTCTGAATCAGATTTCCCATCCACTCCAGCACAGTGAGATAGAGAGATGTACCGATACCGATCAGAAACAACGCTGTCAGAATTTTCGACAGATCGCTTTGATACAGCGCTGTTCGGATACTGTAACCGATGCCGGCATCTGCGGCAATGAATTCCGCTACGATGGTGCCGACCACCGCCATGGTGCCGCCACCCGCTATTACGGTTGTCAGCTTGCCGATGTTTTCATAGGCCCGAATCCGGACCTGCAGCCACCGGTTCATCCGGTTCGTTGCAACATAGAAATGTTCGATACTGTCCACCGGTTCGGACAAAATACCGATCACAGACAGCAGCAGGGGGAAATAACAGATCATCACCGCAATCAGCAGACGGGTGATCAATCCGTCTCCCAGAAGAATGAAGATAATCGGTGCAACAGCCACGATGGGATAGGCCTGAATGTTGTATGCGGCCGCCTTGATCAGGGCGCCGATCCAGGAATCGGCGCGGCCGACGATGCCCACCAGAAAGGCCAGTGCGATCGATATGACATGCCCGACAACCGCAATCCACAGGGTATCCAGAACATTGATGACATATCTTGCAAAAACGTTCCGGCAGGTCTGCCATATTTCGACAGGGTTCGGGATGACATAATCCGAGAGATTCAGCAGATATTTTATCAGCAGGAGCGACAGCAGGCCCAGAAAATAGACGAGAACGAATTGCGGGATACGCCTATGAAACATGAACGATCTCCAGCATGGTCCGCTCCATATCCCGGCGTGTCGGGTCATTTTCATGCATCAGATCGAGTCCGGAAATGACATGGGTTTGGGGATGCTTGTCCGGGCTTCTGAGAACGACGATCTGTTTGCAGAATACGGCGATTTCCATCATGTTATGGGAAATATACAAAAAGCATTTTTCCGGAAACAGCGTTTTGAGGGTGATGATGATCCGGCCGCGGGTGGTTTCATCCACATTGGCCAGGCTTTCATCCATAATCAGCAGATCGAATTCCTGAAGGAGATACCGGATCAGATTGGCCCGATTTTTTTGCCCCAGAGACAACTGACTGAATCGGGCGTTCATGACCGGCTGAATTCCGAAGGCATTCACCAGGGTATCGAGCCTATCCTGGGTGGTTGCCGGCATGATGGATGCAATCAGCTCCCCGACACCGGCCCAGCCCGGAAACCGTTCCATGTTGTGGGTGTATAGGACTGTGGAAATATCCGGAGAAAGAATCTGTCCGGAATACCCGGTCAATTCCCGTGCGATCATCCGCGCCAGTGTCGTTTTTCCCATACCGGACTGGCCGAACAGGGCATGAAATCCAGGCCCTTCGATCCGACAGTTCAGGCGCTCGAACACACATATATCGGTCTGGGGATACCGATAGGTGACATCCCGACATTCAATCTGCATGGTATCGGACAATCGTCAGCTTTTTTGAAACAGCAGATCGGCCGTTTTATCCGCCGCATCCATGATATCGCTCCGGGCCGGCGCATCGCCGGCATTCATGAGCCCGCATCCGCGAATCAACAGGTTGTCGGTGAAACCATACCATTTGAAAAAATAATCGTACCGGGGGAAAATATCGGCAAACTGTTTGGCGTCCGGCTGTCCCTGGGTTTGAATGAAAACCATCCTTTTTCCGGATTTCAGGCGACTGGGGGATGCGGATGTAATATAATCGGGAACCAGATACGAAAAGGTGCGATCGATGAATCCTTTCAACTGACTGGAAACTTCTCCGTAATAGACCGGTGTAGCCATGACCAGCACATCGGCATCCCGGACGGCATCCAGCACCTCGGCCAGATCATCCTTCAACACACATCGGTCCAGTTTGGTCTTGCAGGTCATACAGGCCTGACAGCCCCGGTAACTGAGTTTGTTCAGCGAAAAACGCTGAATGACGGCGCCCTTTTTTTCTGCGCTTTCACAAAAACGTTCGGCAATCGCCGTAGAATTTCCCTTGGGTCTCGGACTTGCCAATAAACATGCGATTTTCATTCTCGTTTCTCCTTACAGACAGCCAATTTTCAAATTTCAGATGAACCAGCCCCTTCCAGGGCCTCCGGGTGGACAGTTCCGACTTGACGGCCATCATAGCACAACCGGATACTACAGAACACACATTTGATCGAAAATACCAGAATCTGATCCGCCGGTGAAATATCTTCTGTTCCCAAAGACGCCATCCGATCCGGATTGTCGCGGCCCTGTCCGACCACGGACCGGAATATGAGCAGCGCTACATCATATCGTTCATCAGATATCAAAATGCGCCTTGATCTTGTATACATGGGTGGCCGGCAGATTCAAAATGTCGGTAATCCCGGTTTTCAGGGAAATGGTTTTCAGATTTTCCTCGATCTCCGTCATGGAGGGCGCAATAAACGTAAACCAGATATTGAACGCATCATCCCGCTGATAGTTATGGGTAACGCCGGGAAACTGATTGACCACCCGAGCAAACTCGTCGATTTTATCTTCCGGAACACTGGCTGCACAGAGGGTGCTGACAAACCCGATTTTTCCGGGAACGATATTGCCGCCGATTCTTCGAATGATACCAGATTCTTTTAGACGATTGACGATTTTGATCACCATATCTTCCGTCAGGCCCAGATCTTCGGCGATTGCCAGAAAAGGACGTGAAGCTAACGGAAAATCCGATTGGATGCGATTCAGAATTTCTTTATCCGTTTTGTCGAACTGAGACATGTAAAATGAGCCCCCTGCTATAAACCGGAAAATCGGGTTCCCGGATCGATCAATCGGTGTTGAGAACGCCGCTCAACAGGCCGTATGAGAATCATAGAGATGAACATGTACCTGACGGTTGCGAGGTCCATCGAATTCACAAAAGAAAATTCCTTGCCAGGTTCCCAGCACCAGCCGATTATGGGCTATGGCCACCCGCTGCGACACACCCACCAGCGACGATTTGACATGAGCCGCCGAATTTCCCTCCGAATGGCGGTACCCGGCTTCCCATGGAATCAGCCGATTCAAGATCATCAGGATATCGGATCGGACGCTGGGATCGGCACTTTCATTGATGGTGATTCCTGCCGTAGTGTGGGGTATGAACAGGATGCAATAACCGTTTTCGATAGGGTCTGCGGATGACACCACCTGCTGAATCCTGTCGGTGACATCGATGAATTCATCACGGAATTTGGATTGTACATCAAGAATTTTCATTTTTGCCTGAGTATCATCCGGCCTGGCCTTGACCGTCGTTAGTATAGCGTTTAGATTATCATTAATGTCATATAATAATCATGTGTTCAAAAAGTCAAATTCAGACTTTTCCTGGATGCCACTTGCATATCCGTTCCAACCTCGCCTCCGGTTTTGATCAATACATACCCCAGCCAGGTCTCCTGGCTGCCGATCGCCGATACATTTCTGAAAAACGCTGTTGTTTTCAGGTTCATCCCTAAAAAAATATTATTTAGAGACGATTCGCTCCACAGATAAAATGTTCTGCCATCCTCGCCCTTGCATCTGCCATCACCTTCTTTCATCGTCACCAGGATTATGCAGGGGAAAGACAAACCGGAGAGAATTTGTTGTATGACGGGATAAAAGCACTCATGGGGAATATGCACCAAAGAGCCGACCATCATGACGGCATCCCATAAACCCACCGAAAAATCGAATGTCTCCAAATCGCCTACTATCACCGGACATCCGCTGTACTTTCTGGCCAACGCAGCCAATGAACTGGACCGTTCCAGGCCTGTGGGTTCAAAGCCTTGCTGGATCAGCCAGCGCAAATCCCGACCCGAACCGCACCCGATATCCAGAATCCGCGCTCGTGGAAACAGAAACCGAACAAAAGGAGACAAAAAACCGGAAGGGTCCGCGGAAACGGTCTTGTCAAAATAATCATGGGCATGGATTTCATAATAATCCATCAGACGCATTTTTTTCGCAGCAGGATTTCATTGAAACCGCTGTTGACCAGTTCCGGCAATTCGGCAATTTCGACAAACCCGTTATTCTGGTAAAATAAGCGCGCCGGTGTGTTGAATGACGATACCGTCGTCCAGATATTGCCCGAAACTTGCGTCATTTCATTCATCACCCACCCGATCACCTCCCGTCCGAAATGCCGGCCCCGATACGGAGAAAAAACAGCAAGAAGCTCGATATACGGCCCCCGCAGCCACGGATACCGGACACAAACCAGACCGGCGATTTCATCAGCCAGGATGACTGAATACCGATATTGAGAAGGATCATTTCGAATCAGATATCGAAACAGACCTGTCGCCGTGTAACCCATCCGACGCCAGGGGTCCATGCACGCCAGTGTCCTGCCGATCACGTCGGCATGTCGATCTTCCATCCGCTGCAACCCGCAGGAAGCCAGACGATAATGCGTCGATGAAAAAGGTCTTTCTTCAATTGTCATTTCTTTTCTCCGTTCCCGTTTTATCATAACGTTGATTATCGCCCGGCACCAGTTCGTAGCATTCCTTGACGGAAATCACTTTTCCCAGCGTCAGAAGCTGACTGACGGTTACGAAATCGAAACCGTTTTCACGAAGTTTTGGGACGAATAAAGGCAAAGATCGGGCTGTTCCATGCCCTCGGCCGTTAGCATGACAGATGACGATGGATCCGGTTCGGGATTTCTGAAGAATCACCTCGGCAATCAACCGGGGGGAACAATCCGGGGACGGATCACCGGAAACGACATCCCATTGAATGGCTGGCAGACCGTATTGCTTCAGAATATCCAGCGCCTGTGGTGTGCAGGTACCATACGGAAAACGAAAAAGGCGCAGGCCTGCGGGGATTTTATTCATTTCCAACGGGTCGATTCCGGCTGCAAGAGAGCGCTGCCTCAGCGTTTCCCAATATGTCTCATAGAGAATCTGGGGGTGGAGAACTTCGATTCGCATTCGGTTTGCACCGATCTTTCGAAAATTGGCATGGCTCCAGGAATGGTTTCCGATCTCAAACAACGGGTCCGCCATGAGCTGCTGAATTTTTTCAGGATGCGATGCCATCCACAAGCCCCCGGCAAAAAATGTCGCTTTGACCTGATGTTGCCTGAGATAATTGATGATATCCGCATCATAGCCGGATTTCCGGTTGGCCGATTCGCATAAATCAAAAGTGAGTGCGATCACTTTTCGATAGGCGCCTGGGATGACACTGCGGATAGAATTCTGAAATTCCGGAAGCAGCGGATCAAGGACATTTGCAGGGATATCCGGCTGCGGAGCGTGCGAATTCTGATACGGAACTTTTTTGTTATCTTCCGATTTTCCGCTCAGTTCTTCAGGCGTCCAGAGTGTCGATAAAATCGATTGCGAGCCGAATGTTCTCTCGACAAAGGAAGTTTCACCGGAAACAGACATGGCCCTGTCATCCCCTGCAAAGCTGAATGCGCCTGAAAAAAATAGGAGTGACAGAAATATAAATGCCTTGATCATCATTTCGACCGGAGTCCTCCCGGCCGCTCCTCGCCGATGTGTGACAAATTCAGCTTCCACAAAAGGGGAAGGCTGGGGAAAGACATTATTGGTATTTTGGGGTTTGGTTCTAATGTGGACC
>CAYQKZ010000116.1:0-9042 GCA_964418135.1 uncultured Desulfobacterales bacterium | reverse complement strand
AAAGGCCTATTCCCTACCTGCTGCCTTGCGAAATGAATTTTCTGAATGTCTATAGATGAAGGCCGTCATCGGATGGACTGGGAAATCAACCAACCAATGGCCGCCAGATGTTGAAAAATAAAAAAATGGCCGCCGGAGAATGATTTGAACGACACCTCCTGCGTACTCAGCTCCTGCCAGGATCGCACCGGACCGTCGATTTTAGGCCGATCTTCGGTTCCCATGAGAATGGTGAGGGGAACGTGGATCGATTCCAGGTCCTGCTCCTCGAATGTCGATAAGGCCTGAAAATCGGCCCGGATGATCGGCAGAAAAAAGTCGATCAGCTCGGTTTCCCTGACAACCGAATCCGGAATTCCGCCGTAACTCGATAAATGAGATAAAAAAGCCTGACGCGGCATCAGATGCAGATATTTTTCATGGACATTGACAAACGGTGCAGACCGTCCGGACAGAAACAGGCGGCACGGACCCGGCATGTTCGACTTGCCGGCCAGACATGCCACAAAATATGCCAGAATCGAACCCAGGCTGTGCCCCCAGAAAATGACCCTGGATGAATTCAGAAAGGGTCGTACCTGCTCGAACAAATCATCTGCCATGGCATGTACATCGGTCAGCAGCGATTCGCGCATCCGGCTTCCGTGACCAGGCAGGTCCAGTGCGGTGACTAAAAAATCATTCTTCATGTGCCTGGCCATGTCTCGGAAAGCATAGGCATTGCCGCCGGCGTAGGGAAAAATGATCAATCTTTTGTCTGAAATCACGGATATGCCTGTACAAAAAGGATTTTCGGAAAAACGAATTATGAATTTATGGTGGTTTTGCCCGATTCTGTAACAGGATTTGATTTTTTCTTGTCGGATGCCAGCAAAATAATCAATCCGATGGCCGGGGACAACAGTAGCGAACAAAAAAAATATCCCCAGAAACCGAATTTTCGTTCTGTTCCTAAAAGCGCAATGATCAAACTGAGAATGATGTAAACGATTGCGGCTACAAGATGCATGGATGCCCCGAATAGAGAATTTATGTATTCTGTGATTACATACATGAAATATTGCAGGAATTCAAGAACTACTTCCGACAGGTTTGAACGGAAGAAAATGCCTTGAAGCGATGGGGGATTTCGGTTAGTATCGCCGGAAGAAGTCAGATAAACCGAATAATTTATTATAAAAGGCTTGGTAATGCTGGTTTTTTACACCGAAAGAAAATGAACGGGAGGAATTTCTGATGGGGCTTATTCGACGGAACTGGGTCGTCAGGTTCTGGCCAGTCATGGCTGTTTGTTTTTACAGCACATTATTTCTGTCCGGATGTAAAAAAGAACAGGCATCTGCACCGCCCCAGCCTCCGGTAGTCACCGTGATGGAAGTGGCACTCGAAGATGTACCGGTCACATTCGAATTCGTTGCCCAGACGCAGAGTTCTCATCTGGTCAATATCAATGCACGGGTCAACGGCTTTCTCGACCGGCGGATATATACCGAGGGAGATATCGTCAAACAAGGGCAGGTGCTGTTTTTGATGGATCCCAAACCGTTTCAGGCCCAGCTCGCTCAGGCCATGGCTTCTCTGGCCATGAAGAAAGCCTCGCTTGAAACCGCCCGATCGAATCTGCTCCGCACCAAACCGCTGGCCGAACAGAACGCTTTGTCTCAGAAAGATCTTGACGATGCCAACGGGCAGTTCGAATCGGCTGCGGCGGCGGTAGAAGAATCCAAGGCGCAGGTTGAAACCGCGCAATTGAACCTGTCTTATACCACCATCACTTCTCCGGTAGCCGGCATCACGAGTGCCGCCTTGCAGACCGATGGCACATATATCAGCGCCCAAAACAGTTTACTGACCACGGTTGCCGTGCTGTCTCCCATCTGGGTGAATTTCAGCCTTTCGGAAAACGAGATGCAGAAAGAGCTGAACCAGGTAGAAAAAGGATTGCTGAAACGACCCAAAGGGGACAGATATCAGGTTGAAATCATTCTCGTGGATGGATCGATTTTCCCCTATACCGGAACCATCACGTTTGCCGATCCTTCCTTCAATTCCCAGACCGGCACGTTTCTGATACGCGTCAGTGTCGAGAATCCCAAAGGCGTTTTACGGCCCAACCAGTTCGTTCGGGTGCGTCTGAAAGGTGCCATCCGGCCCAAAGCCGTTCTTGTGCCGCAGGCCGCAGTTCAGCAGGGTCCCAAAGGCCATTTCGTCTGGGTGATCGACAAGGATGGCAAGACCGATTTACAGCCGGTGGTTGTCGGGGAATGGCATGAAAATGACTGGTTCATTTTCGAAGGGCTGGCGGCTGGTGATCGGGTGGTCGTCGAAGGGATGCTTTCCTTGCGGCCCGATATCCCCGTAACCGTCAAGCCGTATTCCGCCGGACAGAAGGTCGAAGCTGCCGTGTCCGGCAATGAACAGAAGGCCAACCCCCCCAAAGGTGGAAAATAGAGGAGGCGCAGAGGCCCATGTTCTCACGATTCTTCATTGAACGTCCTATTTTTGCAACGGTCGTCTCACTCATTATCTGCATTGCCGGGCTGGTTTCCATGTCCGTGCTGCCGATCGAGCGCTATCCTGCGATTACACCCGTTCAGGTCACGGTCGGCGCATGTTATCCCGGCGCCGACGCCAAAATGGTTGCCGATTCCGTAGCCGCGCCTATCGAGGCACAGATCAACGGGGCCGACAACCTGTTGTATATGACATCGACCAGTACAGCCAATGGGATGCTGGGCATCACGGTATTTTTCGATCTCAAGACCGATCCGGACATCGCCCAGGTTCAAGTTCAGAATCGGGTCAATCTGGCGCTGCCGCAATTGCCGGCCGCGGTCACCCAGCAGGGGGTCACCGTCGCGAAGCAATCCTCATCCATCATGATGATCATTGCCGTCACCTCCAAAGATAACCGGTACAGCAGCGATTATGTGGCCAATTACGCCAATGTGTATGTTCTCGATTCTCTGAAACGGGTGCCGGGCGCCGGGCAGGCCGGAATTTTAGGGGCACCCGACCAGGCCATGCGGATATGGATGGATCCAGACCGGATGGCATCTCTCGGCATTACGACCAGCGACATTCAGCAGGCGGTCTCCTCTCAGAATGCCTTGTTCGGGGCCGGTCAGATCGGTCAGAAACCCAGTTCCGGCCAGGTGGATTTAACGTTTCCAGTGGTGACCCAGCAGCCCTTCACCGATCCAAAAGAATATGAAAACATCATTTTGCGGGCCAGCCAGGATGGAAGCGCCATCGTTCGGCTCAAAGACGTGGCCCGGGCCGAAATCGGGCTGCGTCAGTACGTAATTGAAACCAATATGAACGGCTCGCCCGCCACGCTGATCGCAATTTACCAGCAACCGGGTGCCAATGGCCTGAAAGTTTCCGAGGAAGTGCGGCGGGTCATGGCTGAAATGAAATCGAATTTCCCCGAAGGGCTCGATTATGTCATATCCCTCGACACCACGGATTTCGTCCGGCTGTCGATCAAGGAAGTCCAGGACACGCTCGTTGAAGCGATCGTACTGGTGGTGCTGGTGGTGTTTTTCTTCCTGCAGAATTTCCGCGCCACGATCATCTGTTCGGTCGCCATATTCGTGGCGCTGATCGGCACATTCACCGGCATGTTTGTGCTGGGGTTTTCCATCAATCTGCTGACTCTCTTTGGCCTCGTGCTGGCCATCGGCATCGTGGTGGATGATGCCATCGTGGTGGTGGAGAATGTCGAACGAAACATGTCCCAGTTTCATCTTTCCCCAAAGGAGGCCACCCTGCGGGCCATGGGAGAGGTGACCAGCCCGGTCATTGCCACGGTGCTGGTCATGTCTGCGGTGTTTGTTTCCGCCGCATTTCTGCCGGGAACAACCGGCCAGCTCTACAAGCAGTTTGCGATCACCATCGCCATTTCCGTCACCATATCCGGATTTGTGGCCCTCACCTTGACACCGGCCATGTGCGGACTGTTCCTCCGGCATGTTCCGCCGCGTCAAAAAGGATTTTTCGCCTGGTTCAACCGCTGCTTCGACGCGTTCACCCAGGCGTTTGGCCGAGCCGTGGTACTGATCATCAAACGCATGGCCATTGCGTTTCTGCTGCTGGCCTTGATGGTCTGGGCCATTGTCCATCTGTTCCGGGCGCTGCCGACCAGCTTTGTTCCGGGCGAAGATCAGGGGTATGTGGTTACGGCCATTTTCATGCCCGATGCCGCCAGTCTGGATCGCACCAAGGAAGTGACATCGGCCATCGATAAAATATTCGCAAAAATCCCGGGTGTCGATATCCGTACGGAACTGGCCGGTTACAGCCTGCTGGATGGCAGCTACAAAACCAATGCCGGAACGTTTTTCGTAACCCTCAAGCCTTTCGAAGAACGCTATGCAAACAAGGAAAAAGCCGCAACCGAGAATGCGCGGGCTGTTCTGGCGAATCTGCATCGGGAATCCAAGGATGTTCTTCAGGGACTGATCGTCCCATTTGCTCCGCCGGCCATTCCCGGTATCGGCACGACAGGCGGTTTTGAATTCTGGATTCAGGACCGAGGGGCCGGTGATCCGGCCAGACTCGAAGAAATCACCCAGGATTTTATCCAGAAAGCCAAACAGCGGACGGAGCTGAGCGGTCTTAACACCACTTTTCGCGCCACGACCCAGCAGCTTCGCACCCTGGTGGACCGGGAAAAAGCCATGCTTCTGGGCATTCCTGTTCAGGACGTTTACAGCGCCATCCAGGCACAGTTCGGATCTTTGACGGTCAGTCAGTTCAACCAGTTCAGCCGCGTGTGGTGGGTCATTCTTCAGTCCGAACCCAAATACCGGCAGAAACCCGACGATCTGACCCGGCTCTACACCCGGTCGAGCAAGCTGCAGATGATACCGCTTTCGGCACTCGTTTCCACCCAATGGGTGACCGGCCCGGATCTGGTGCCCCATTTCAATGGCTTTCCCGCCGCTCAAATCAACGGAAGTGCGGCATCGGGTTTCAGTTCGGGTCAGGCCATCCAGGCCATGGAAGAAACCGCCAAAGACGTTCTGCCGCAAGGCTATTCATTTGCGTGGTCGGGGTTGGCCTTCGAAGAAAAGAAATCCGGCGGTACGTCAGTGCTGGCATTTGTCTTCGGGCTGATATTCGTGTTTCTGATTCTGGCCGCCCAGTACGAATCCTGGACCCTGCCGGGATCCGTCCTGACCGCAGTACCTTTCGGTGTTTTGGGCGCCTTGACATTCAACTGGCTGCGGGGACTGGAAAACGACGTCTATTTCCAGATCGGCCTGCTGGTGCTGGTGGGTCTGGGTGCCAAAAATGCGCTGCTGCGGGTGACGTTTGCCGTCGATCTGCGCAAGCAGGGAAAATCACTGATGGAAGCAACGATTCTGGCCGGCGAGATGCGGCTGCGGCCCATCATCATGACGTCGCTGGCCTTTGTCTTCGGGGTATTGCCTCTGGCCATTGCGGTCGGGGCCGGAGCCAATGCCCGACATTCCATCGGCACCGGCATTATCGGCGGCATGATCGGGGAGACGACGCTTGCCATGCTCTATGTTCCCCTGTTCTTTTATATCTTCGATCGCTGGAGTGAAAAATTCGAAAAGAAAAAACCACCTTCCGGGAAAACGACCGATACCGCCCTGCTCGAAGACCCGCCTGAACCAGGGAAGGAGGGGAACTGACATGCGCTTTCTCATGGGATTCATCCTGATGTCATGCCTTGCCGGATGTACTGTCGGTCCCGATTATACCCGGCCCACCGTCGATATTCCCACTGGTTACCGCTTCGAAGAAAAGGAAGCGATGAATTCGGCAAACACCCTGTGGTGGCGGCAGTTCGAAGACCCGATACTCGATACACTGATCGACGAAGCCCTGGCCTACAACAAGGATATTCAACTGGCCACGGCCAATATCGAAAAGGCTGCGGGCACGCTCATGCAGAGTCGATCCCCGCTTTTTCCCCAGTTCAACTACAGTGGCGGCGGTACCCGGCAGCGCGGCAGTGAAGCCGGTGCCAGTGCAGTGCCGCAGACCTACCCCAATCCGCAGACTGCCATTCAAGGACAGGCCGGCGCCAGTTGGGAAATCGATCTCTGGGGGCGGATTCAGCGGTTGACCGAGTCGGCCCAGGCCAGCCTGCTGGCCAAGGAAGAGGCCCGGCAGGGGGTGATTCTGTCTCTGGTGTCGTCGGTTGCCAGCAATTATATTCAGATTCTGGGTCTGGATATGCAGCTCAAAATCGCCAAACGCACGCTGGAAACTTATGCCGAGTCGGTTAAATTGTTCGATCTTCAGTTCAGATACGGCCAGGTGTCTCAGATGACCCTCGAGCAGGCGCGCACCCAATACGAAACCGCCGCCGGAAAGATTCCACAGATCGAATCACAGATCGCCCAGACAGAAAATGCCCTTTCGATTCTGCTGGGCCGAAATCCAGGACCCATTGCGCGAACCCAAACGATATTCCAGTTGAAAATTCCTGAAATTCCCGAGGGGGTGCCCTCCGATGTGCTGGAAAACCGGCCGGATATCCGCGAGGCCGAGCAGAATCTGATTGCCGCCAATGCCCAGATCGGAGCAGCTCGATCACTCTATTTTCCAACCATCTCGCTGACCGGTGCTTACGGTGCATCCAGCGCGGAACTGTCCAACCTTTTTACGGGGTCGGCCCGGACCTGGAGCTATGCCGGTTCGATCACCGGACCGATTTTTACCGCAGGTTCCATTGCGGGCCAGGTGAAATATGCGGAAGCCAACCGGCAGGCCGCGCTCGTCTCCTATGAAACCGCCATTCAGAATGCATTTGCAGATGTCGAAAATGCGCTGGTGTCCCGCCGGAAACTGGCCGAGCAGCTTCGGGCTCAGGAGCGGTTGGTAAAGGCCAGTAAAGAATATGAACGATTGGCGCAGCTTCAGTACAAAGGCGGGTATGCCACGTATCTGACCGTACTGAATGCCCAGCAGCAGCTTTTTCCGGCCGAGCTCGACTATGCCCAGTATCTGGCCTCGTCATTTGCATCCTACGTGAGCATTTACAAAGCCATGGGCGGCGGATGGGTGACGGAATCCGAGAACCGGTATCTGAACCTGGAATGAGCCTGGATATTTCGTAATTGATTTCCGAGCGAATGTGACCAGGAACACCGTACTCGAATGGGAGATGCGCCTGTTCCCCATGAAACAGGTACCGGCTGTACCATAAACGATTCAGAGCATATAACCGCCCGCTCCCTGCTGAATATCACTATTTGGATATACCCCGCTAACCATAAAAAATGGAGACAACAATGGCTGATCGAAAAATTATCAAACCGAACGATATTCACGACAATGTATTCAATCTAATCGGCGACGAGTGGATGCTTGTGACGGCCGGAACCATGGCTTCTTTTAACACAATGACAGCGTCCTGGGGCGGCTTAGGCGTCCTGTGGAATAAGAATGTAAGTTTTATTTTTATCAGACCATGTCGATACACCTATAAATTTATTGAAGAATCCAATTTCTATACATTGTCTTTCTTTGAACCCGTGTATAAGCATGTGCTGAATCTGTGCGGTACAAAATCAGGAAGAGACTGCAATAAAGTTCAGGAAGCCGGTATCACACCTGCCGAGACGGAAAACAGAGCCATATATTTTTCGGAAGCCCGATTGGTTGTCGAATGTAGAAAAATTTATTACCAGGACCTGAATCCTGACAATTTTCTGGATACCGGGATTGAGAAGAACTATCCGGAAAAGGATTATCATCGGATGTATGTGGGCGAGATCGTATCCATGGGGTAATTTTTCCGATAGATCTTTTTTGCTTTAGATGGTGGAATTGTACGAAGTCTTTCTTGTGTTATTATTTGCAGGTGACAGTATGAGGAGTGATTCTATGAAAGTTTTTCAGGTCGAAGATGCCTGGTCAATGGAAAATATGCGCATCAGTACGCGTCCAGATCCACAACCCGGGCAATTTCAGGTGCGACTTAGGATGAAGGCATCCGCTTTGAATTACCGAGATAAACTCATTCCCGTACGCGGCTATGGATCAAGGATGAAGACATTGCCGCTGATTATGCTGAGTGATGGTGTAGGTGTCGTCGAATCGATTGGAGGAGGTGTAACACACCTTAATATCGGCGATAGGGTTTGTCCGCTGTTCTTTCAAAGCTGGATCGATGGATCACCAGATAAAGAGAGACTGTCTCTAAGCTTGGGTTGTGAAATCGATGGAACGATGGCTGAATTGATGGTGACGTCTGAACACGGCGTAGTCTATGCTCCCGACCATTTGAGTGACATAGAAGCTGCCTCACTTGGCACTGCCGGGGTGACCGCCTGGCGGGCATTGGTTACGGAGGGTCATATCATGCAAGGCGATAAGATCCTGGTGCAAGGAACGGGCGGTGTCTCTCTCCTTTCACTTCAGTTTGCAAAGATGTTGGGGGCTGATGTAATCGTCATATCTTCAAGTGATGAGAAACTGGATCGGGCGCGTAAGATGGGAGCTGATGAGACCATAAACTATCGTAAGGTTACGGAATGGGGTAAACGGGTGCGTGAAATTGCAGGCGGCGAAGGCGTCGATCACGTTGTAGAGGTGGGAGGACAGGACACGATTCAACAGTCACTTCATGCTGTCCGGACCGGAGGTACGATCAGTTTGATCGGTATCCTTGGCGGCGGGATTATGAATGTACCTCTGGGGCCTATCGTAACACGACACGTCCGGCTCCAGGGAGTCACAGTCGGCAACCGTGATGATTTTGTAAATATGACCACAGCTATGATGCAGCACAAGATCAGGCCGGTCATTGATCGGGTATTCGAGTTCGAGGAATTGCGACTTGCTGTGGATTACCTATCTAGCGGCAAGCATTTTGGCAAAATCTGCATCGAACATTAGTATCATCTTCATCGAAAATCCGGAAGAATTAAAAAAAGCACTGAGGAAAACCCATGATCGAGATAATTCGCAATATTGGATGGTCAATCGTTTTTTCGGTAATCGCCGGCATGGTCGGTATGGGTCTGGTGATGGCGGCTTCAGCCGCCATTCCGCGGC
>CAYQKZ010000115.1:0-9115 GCA_964418135.1 uncultured Desulfobacterales bacterium | reverse complement strand
TATTGCCGGGTTTGAATGAAACATATTTCACCAGTCCCGTAGGAACGGAAGAACCAGCACAGCTTTTCTGTCGTCCCTATGGGACTGATACTATTCATTCTCATTGACCTGGCAATGAAATGCCTGGCTATTTTCGATTGGAGTGGGCCAGGTTAGAACCTACCATTTCACATGTATTCGAATCATCATGTGAAATGACACGAAGAGCATCGTGGTGTCGGTTCCCTAAGCTGGAGCTTGGGAACAGCGAGCTTGTGATATTGACACGCCAATCCACGATGAACGAATAATTCCTAAAATAAAAAAAGGCCTGTCAGGAAATTCCTGACAGGCCTTCTGCGCTTTATATCAAACAGTAAGAAATTTTGAATTAGAAAGCAAGAGAAAGCTGAGCGCCCAATTCGTACGGATTGTTTGCACCATAAGGATCAACAGCCTTTGTAATGGCATCGCCTGCCCATACATAAGCACCGACCAGATCGAGTTTCAGGTTATCCACGATCGTATAGGTGGCAACCAAATCGATTTCTGTACCCAGATCGCTGGAATATCTTTTAGCTACTGTTGGTGATGCAACCAGAACATCCTCTGCTCGTCTGGCATACCACAGGTCTGCTGCGAATTTCAGGTCTTGGATCAGCTTATAGCTGGCACCAAAATTGTAAATATATACGTTGGAAATTTTATCGCCAGGGGCACCGGCAGGTGTCTGGTTATCAAAGATGCCATCACCCATTATTTCAGCCCAGTAGTATGAAGCTCCCCAAGTGTCTTTGGCGCCAGGGGTAATAAAGCCTTTAAGGTCTCCGGATACTTTCGGATCTTCAGTGGCCTTGTTACCGGAGGACCAGATTCCTTTCAAATGTAAATTTGCCGGACCCAGATTGACACCGCCGAAAATGTCGAACAACATGCCTTTGTTATTCAGTTTGTCATGATTACCATACATGGCGGCCGGAACAGTTACATCACCAAATTGAAAAAGAGCGGTAGCTCCAAAATCGTAGATATCAAATTTGCCGTCATATTCCAGGCCAGCCGTCCACAGATCAACTTTCGTGGCTCCCGGCATATACATTGATGAGCCTTCACCTGTGAAATTAATATTTTTTGCTGCAGCTCTAGAGATATTCTCGGTCTTCAAATACGCAACATGCGGTTTGAACACATGATCTTTGGTTAAGAAAAGGCTGGGATAAAAAATCCATGCATCAACGTCGAAATCAGATGCAGACTTGCCATCAAACTTACCGGTTCCGCCTTCATTAAGCTTCATATAAATCAACGGCAGATAGATGTCGTCGTTAACTTTAAACATCAATTTGGCGCCTGAAGCATCGTCGTTGAAAAGATAGCCTCTGCCCAACATAAAATCCTGAACACCGACGGTAAAACGCTGTTGAGCCAGCTTAAGATCGATATATGAATTTTTTACTCTGAAGTAGTTAAAATCGGAAGTGGCGTCTGCACCGACCTCACCATAAGTTTTATTCTGGCCCCATGCAGCATTGAACTCAAACTTGTTGACGAACTTCAGGTTATCGCTGAACTTTGCTGTGTAGAAAAGTCGGGTACGCGTATCAGTGGCGTTGACATCCTGATTACCTTTTGCTTCCGATGATCCGGAAAATGCTGTATCTGTATAAAATCTAGTTCTCCAATATCCACCGAATTCATTCTCAAATGCGGCTGCCGGAATGGTAAGGGCGATTACCATAAGGGCTGCGACCAACAATACGGATAATTTCTTCATTCTGAGTCCCTCCTCAAATAATTTCAATTAAATAGATAACCAACCTAATAATCAATCAAATCAAGATAATAACTAGAAATACCACCTCCTTTCTCAAGATTTATGTCTTTTTCGTTTTTTTTCTATTACAGATAATCAGCTTTAAATCAAGTAAATTCTTAAAAAAACATCAATGCATTTCATCCGATTAAACACGAAATTGATGATCTCTTGATCAATAAATACTATATAATGCGGTTTAGGCGAATTAAAATACCACATAACGTGCTTTCACAATTAATATACATACTCGCCCCCCCATCCGTAATCCTTCGATAAACTTTATCTTTTTTGCCTTCTGCGTCTCTATACAGGAGTTTTATTTAAATTTCAAATTGATTTTAAATCGGGTTCGACTGCTCGCCTTAGTTATATTGAAACAACATCGTTTTGAGTTGAAAATAAAATTTCTTTATCAAATTATTTTTTTTATATAAACTGACAACCATATTTAAAACTGTTTTTCTGTTCATTATCTGCATTTGGCAAAACGATGTCTCCACAGCAAGTGTACAGAAATTTTTCGATCAAATACAGGGGAGTGGAATCAACTTGCGGTTCATTAAATTTTTTTCCATCTTTTTTTCGATCTTTTCGTTATCTCTTATCTTTTTCAGCAATGCGTCCGCTGCATCCCGCATTCTGATCATGCCGTTCGAGATTGAATCCAGCAGCGATCTGTCTTTTCTTCAGAAAGGCATTTCGCAGATGCTGACATCCCGATTGGCTTCGGATCAATCCATCGAAATCCTGACCCCGGATGTGCAACATGCATCCAAACCTCCGGGTCAAGCCGCTGCCGTAACCACAGCCACCAAACTGAAAGCTGATTATGTGTCCTACGGAACCGTTACGGTCACCACAGACAGCGTTCTCACGGATGCCCGACTCGTACGGATTTCGGATGCATCCACCCTGGTGGTTTTCAATCAGGCCGGAAACAATCAGGGGGATGCCTTACAACATGTCAAATTGTATGCAGCCGAAATCCTGAAGGCACTCGGATCGAAGCAGTCCGCTGTGGCCCTGCCCGCCGTACAGCCTTCGCAGCAACAGGTATCCGCTGATGAAACACACCGACATCCCGACACCTTGTGGACGGGCGGAATCGCTACTGGTTCAACACCGATCCGGATGATGACATCCGACGGAAAAACCGAGGCCGCTGTCTGGAAAAGTACCAAATTTCGTTTTGAAATCAAGAGCCTGGCCGTTGGAAACATACTCGGAAACAAACAAAACGAGCTGGTTATAATCAATGATGCATCCATATCGTTATACCGGTATGTGGACGGAAAACTCGACTTGATTGAAGAAATCCCCGGCGAGGCGGATCATACCCCCATTCGGGTCGATGTGGCAGACATCAACGAAAATGGCCGGGCCGAGATTTTTGTCACCAATTTATATCATGATAAAACATTGTTGAAATCCTATGTCCTGGAATGGGACGGCTCCAAGCTGGTCAAAATTGCACAGGATATGAACTGGTATTTCAAAGTGACCGCCGACTCCGGAAAAAAAGCGGTTTTGACGGGTCAGCAGCGGGACATGGTAGCACTTTTTTCAAAAGGCGTGTATCAACTGTCATGGATGAACGGTATTTATTCGGAATCCACTGCCTCGGATGCACCCAGAGGATTGCCCCTATATGCCTTTTCTTCCGGAAACGCCCTGAACGACGGCACTCTGAAAACGGTTGCCCTGTCGTCCGACCTGCGGCTTCATGTGTTCGATCCGGCCGGAGATATGGAGTGGACAAGCTCGGAACAGTTCATGGGCGGAGGCAGCTATTTGCCGTATCCACAAGACATCAACGAAAACAGGGTGACCGGCGAACTGCGAATCAAACGGTACTATCTGCCGCAACGAATCATTATCTATGACATTGACAAAGACGGCAAAAACGAAGTGATTCTGCTCAGCAACAAAGATTACGCCAAAAATCTGCTGCCCAATCTCCGCATTTTTAAAAATGGTCGGATAGATTGCCTCCAGTGGGAGGAACTGGCCTTTGCCTCCAAATGGCGAACCACGGAGGTATCTGGCCAGATCAGCGACATGGTCATCGGAGATCTGAACAATGACGGCATTTCCGAAATCGTGTATTCCGTGGTGGATGCGCCCGGCTTCGCTTTCAACAGCGCCCGCAGCTATCTCGTTTCCTGGCAGATCGGCAAATAAAATTATTGCATATTTTTTATTGAACTCAATTCATATTCATATTGACATCCGTTCGAATGCGGTGATAAGCATACCCCATCTGTTCGAATGAATAGTAATAACGCAAGATAAAAGTCGTTTTTTAATTTATCTTTTCAACTTTTTTAACCTTCTGAAAATATATATTCAAGAATAATTGTTCAGAACAAATATGAGTTGCCTAAGTATTGTGTAATTCCGAAAATTAAGGAGTATGGTACGATGCATAAAATCAAACGCAGCATGTGGATGGGAATTATCGTTTTGGCAAGTTTCACGATTCTGTTGACGGGCTCGATGGATTTTGCAGCCGCCGCCGGAAAAGAAACAAAAATCGGGCTGGCTTTCAGCATGACCGGTGCAGCCGCCGGGTATGGCACCACCCAGAAGAACGGCGTGCAGCTTGCAGTAGATGAAATCAATGCCATAGCCGGAGCGGACGGACTCAAGCTGATACCGATTTTCGACGACGATGCCAGCACTCCCCAGCAGGGCGTCAATGTGTTCAATAAATTCATCAATGCCGATAAAGTTTCGCTGATCATCGGCCCGACACTCAGCAACACCGCCCAGGTTACCAATCGCATCGCTCAGCAAGCGGGCGTGCCTGTACTCGGCATCAGCAACACCGCCAAAGGCATCACGGAAATCGGCGATTTTATTTTTCGAAATTCTCTATCAGAAATGGTGGTCATCCCCAACACCATCAAAGTGGCCAAAGAAAAACTCAAGATCACCAAAGTGGCTGTCTTGTACGGCAATGACGACGCCTTCACAAAGGCCGGATACGATGCTTTCAAGAAAGCCCTCCAGGATGCCGGCATCACCATAATCAACGAGCAAACATTCGCCAAGGGAGACCGTGATTTTTCTCCGCAACTGACGCAGATCAAATCCCGGAACCCTGATGCCATCGTAGTCTCGGCTCTGGTGGAAGAGGCATCGGGGATAGTCAGCCAGGCACGTAAAATAGACATCCCCAAGTCGATCCCGATCATCGGCGGCAACGGATTCAATTCGCCGGGCCTCATGAAGAATGCCGGGGATGCGGCTGAAGGCGTAATTGTCGGGGCAGCCTGGAACACGAGTTCTTCCAGCCCGCTCAATCGTAAATTCGTCGATGCATACAACAGCAAATACGGAAGCCTCCCGGATCAGTTTGCCGCACAGGCCTATGCCGGCGTTTACATTGCTTACCAGGCCATTGGTAAAGCCCCTTCTCCGGATAATCACATGGCCATTCGGGATGCACTGGCCCATATCAAAGACATGGACACGGTTCTGGGAAAATTCTCGTTTACCAATGGCCGCGATGCGGATTACATCCCTGTCGTTCAAATTGTCAAAGACGGTAAATTCACGATTTTCGGTGAATAAACTCACTCGTAATGAATATTCTCCTGCAGCAACTGGTTAACGGGCTGTTCATCGGCAGCGTATACGGACTGTTTGCCGTTGGGTATACGCTGGTTTTTGGAGTCCTGGACATCCTCAATCTGGCCCATCCTGCCGTATTCACCCTGGGAGGGCTGATCGCATTGTGGCTGGTGGAAAATGCAGGCTTTTCCATCTTTTTGGCGTTTCCCATCGCTGTACTCGCTGCCGGATTGCTTGGCCTGCTGCTGGACCGGGTCGCTTTTTTTCCGCTGCGCCATCGGGCGGACACTTATTTTTCAGGTCTCATTTCCAGCATCGCCATGGCCATTATGTTCGAAAGTGTGGCAATGGGAATATTCGGCGCACACACGGTACGCTTCCCGGTAAACACCGTCACCCCTATCATCTGGAGATTTGCCGGAATCACCGTCACATCGCTCCAGGTGGAAATCGTGGCGGTGGCATTGATCCTCATGGTGGGCCTCACCCAGTTTCTGAAACACAGCCGCACCGGCAAGGCCATTCGTGCCGTAGCAGAAAATGAACGGATGGCGCGTCTTCTTGGCATTCATGTGGATCGGATCATCGCTTTCACCTTTTTTATTTCATCGGCCCTCGGCGGCGCGGCCGGCATTCTCTTTGGCCTGTATTTCGATGCGCTTTCGCCGGACATGGGCCGTTCCATCGAACTCAAGGGCCTGGCCGTCATCGTTCTGGGCGGCATGGGAAGCATCCCAGGTGCCATTGCCGGCGGGCTGGCATTCGGTCTGAGTGAAGTCCTGACGGTTGCCATTACCGGCACATCCACCCTGCGGGACGCCGTGGCTTTTGCCGTGCTGTTCGCCATCCTCCTGCTGCGGCCATCGGGAATTCTGGGCCGGGGCAAAATGCGGGAGGCATAGTCCGAGATGGCCCAATTATCCTATTTCTTTTCTGTTTACGGCAGCTTGATCAATTTCATCGGGATCAATGCACTGCTGGCGTTAAGCCTTTACGTCACACTGTCCGCAGGTCAGTTGTCTCTGGGCAATGCGGCTTTTGCCGGAATCGGAGGCTATACCGCTGGGATTCTCACCACACAGTTTAACGTTCCCTATACCCTGTCACTTCTGGCGGGGGCATTGATAGCTGCATTGGTGGGATTTATTCTCGGTATGCCGGTGCTGCGGCTGCGCGGCGTTTTTCTGGCCATGGCAACACTCAGTTTTGGTGAGGTGGTGCGCATTGCAGCCATCAATCTGAAAATCACCGGTGGAGCAGAAGGGCTCCTGGGCATGCCAACCTACACCAAAACCTGGCTGATTTATCTGATGATTATCATCGTCAGCTTCTTTCTGTCCAGATTGCGCTATTCCCGTGCAGGGTGGAGCTTTGAAAGCATCCGCGAAGATGAAACCGCAGCCTCGGCCATGGGAATCAATACCACGTTTTACAAAACCCTGGCATTTACGATCGGAGCATTTATCGCCGGACTGGCAGGCGCCATGTACGCCCATCTCAATTATATCATCACACCAGGTGAGTTCGGATTTTCCGCTGCTGTCAACCTGTTGATTTATTGCATTGTCGGCGGTAGCCGGGTGTGGTACGGCCCGATGTTCGGTGCAGCCCTGCTGACCGCCCTGCCGGAAATTCTTCGCGGCATCGGAGTAACTGCAGGCCCCATCCGCATGTTTGTAAACGGTTTGATATTGCTGATCGTCATTTTGTTTTTACCCAACGGCCTGATATCTCTGTTTCAACGTCGCCCCAAAGCTGTTGTCGGTATCCCGGCCGGTGCTGGCCCGGAGGATCATTAACCGGTGCTGCTGGAAATCGACCAGATCACCCGCTATTTCGGTGGGCTGTGCGCACTGGCAGGCGTTTCGTTCGGTGTCGAAACTGCGAGCGTACATGGACTGATCGGCCCCAACGGCGCCGGCAAAACCACTCTCATCAACATTCTAAGCGGCATTGCGCCGGCAACTTCCGGAAGCCTGCGTTTCGCCGGCCAGCGGATCGAAACGTTTCCCGCCTACAAAGTGGCGGCTTTGGGTGTTGGCCGAACCTTTCAGAACATCCGCCTGTTTCCTGCCCTGACCTGCCTTGAAAATGTCATCGCCGGCCAGCATCTGGTGGCTGAAAGACCGTTGCTTCCCCGTCTGCTGTGCCTGCCGGGAGTACGACGACAGGAAGAAGTCTATAAGCAGCAGGCACACGATATTCTGGTGCGTGTGGGGCTGGCGGATCGCGCCGATTTACCGGCCAAACATCTATCCTATGGCGAACGCCGACGTCTGGAAATCGCCCGGGCACTGGCATCCCATCCCCGACTGCTGCTGCTCGATGAACCGGTTGCGGGGATGCGCCAGCAGGAAATGCTGCATGTGGCGAAACTCATCCAATCTCTGTCGCAAGAAGGGATGACGATCCTCTTGATCGAACACAACATGGCTTTTGTGATGGAACTCTGTTCTCAGATCACGGTACTGAACTTTGGCAGTGTGATCACGACCGGTACACCCGCCGAAGTGGGTGGGCATTCGGAGGTGATCGAAGCTTATCTGGGAAAGAGCGATCCTCATGCTTGAAGTTACGGATTTGACCGTCAGCTACGGCCCCATTCAAGCCGTTCGCCGGATTTCCTTTAGAGTCCAGGCCGGAACCGTTGTCACACTTATCGGCCCCAACGGTGCGGGCAAATCCACGACACTCAATGCACTGAGCGGTGTCATACCACAGCATAGCGGTCAAATTCTGCTGGATGGCGTGGATATCACCCGATGGAGCGTTCATCGACGTGTGGCCGCCGGGTTGGTGCAGGTCCCGGAAGGACGATTGGTTCTGGCCGGCATGAGTGTCCGGGAAAATCTGGAACTCGGCGCTTATCGACGGCCACGGGGAGAAGTCGCTGCAGACGTCGAACGGATGGAGGCTCGGTTTCCGATCCTGCGAGATCGACGACATGCGTTGGCCGGAACACTTTCCGGCGGGGAACAGCAGATGCTGGCCATTGCCCGTGGCCTGATGGCACACCCCAGGCTGCTGCTTCTCGACGAACCATCGTTGGGACTGGCACCCTTGCTGGTGCGAACCGTTTTTGAAATTGTCAAGGAACTGCTGGACGGCGGTCTGACGATTCTGCTGGTCGAACAAAACGCCCGCCAGGCATTGAACGTTTCATCTTTTGGATATGTTATAGAAAGCGGAAAAATCGTACTGGATGGCCCTGCCGACAGATTGCGTTCCGATCCGGCAGTCATTCGCACATACCTGGGTCAGGGCATATGAATCTGTTTGCCCTGTCCGCCTCGTTAACTGGTTTTTCCGCAATGTATTCGGCTGTTGTCTTCATTCAGCAACAAGAACCATGCCAGGCTTCACCTCCCACGCATGAAATACTGCAAAAGGGCATAATCTGCACATTCCTGTTGCTCCCTCCCCCAACGGGGGAAGGTTGGGGTGGGGGTTCAATAATTAAGATAATGATTTTTCTGAATGTCTATAAGTTGCGAACCATCTTTTTTTCCTGTATTTTCGTTTAGTTCGTGGTCAATGTATTTTCACGGTCAATGAAAAGGAGCGAATCAATGAAAAAAGCGTTGCTTGGCGTGTTGTTTTTCGGAATGTTGACAACTTTGGTATCTGCTGCCGATACCATCAAGATTGCCATTACCGGACCCTTTACCGGAGGCTCCGCACCGATGGGAGCTTCCATGCGGGATGGCGCCAAACTGGCCATTGCCAAGATCAATGCCGGCGGCG
>CAYQKZ010000114.1:0-9180 GCA_964418135.1 uncultured Desulfobacterales bacterium | reverse complement strand
CTTCCAATATCAAGCAGTCCTATCTTCCCGATGGATCGACCTGTCTGCCGAATCCGATCGGAACGGCACCGGGATTCATGATGAAACTGTATCGGTGCGTGTTTTTCTTTCTGCCCGGTGTGCCTGCTGAAATGCGGCGAATGCTCTCCGAATCCGTGCTTCCTCGAATTGAAACGTTACGGGGTGGGGTCCGGCAGGTCTGCAGGGTGCAAACCCTTACAACTTTTGGCTTGACTGAATCCTTGACCGGCGAAAAGCTGAAAGATTTTTCAACGGTTTTCCCGGACATTCAATTGGGTTTTCGTGCCAAGTTTCCGGAGATTCAAGTGAAGTTCTATGTCCGCGGAACCGATGCCGCCCTTGTGGATGGGCAGATTCGCAAGGCAACGGACTGGGTTTTCGACAAACTCGGCCATAAGCTCATTTCAGCCGAAGGAGAGCCCATGGCGGCGGTCGTCGGCCGCCTGCTTTTGCTGCATCGATCAACTATCGCTGTTGCGGAAAGCTGCACGGGCGGATTGATCGCCAACTGGCTGACCGACATTGCGGGAAGTTCCGACTATTTTCTATATTCCGGTGTGGTGTATGCCAATCAGGCCAAAGTCTCCCTGCTGGGTGTTTCCCAGGAGACACTGAACCAGTATGGTGCGGTTCATGAATCAACCGCTGCAGAAATGGCGAAGCGGGTACGGCTGATCACAAACGCCACTTACGGGCTTTCCACGAGCGGTATTGCCGGGCCTGGAGGGGGATCCGATGAAAAACCCGTCGGCACGGTCTGTATTGGCCTGGCATCTCCGCAAGATGTTCGCTCTTATCGTTTTCAATATCGGTTCAGAAGCCGGGAAATGAGCAAGCAGATGTTTGCCATGACTGCCCTGGATCTGCTGCGTCTCGAACTGCTGGGGATCCGTCCGGCGGCAGGTACTTCATGATCGAGGCTCTGGCATATGGTCTGGCAGGGGTGGTCGGTATTTATATCCTCCTGTCCTTGATCTTTACTTATATAGTTCAACAGTATCCTCGCAATCCGGTTTCCGATCTGCCCGACTGGGGAAATGTTTTCGACACCCGGATTCCGGCCGTTGATGGCGGAACGCTTGAAGTCTGGCGGATCGATCCGGATGGCCCATCCAGGGGAACGGTAGTGCTGGCCCATGGCTGGGGCAGAAACCGGAACCGAATGGTCGGCAGAGCCAGGTATTTTGGCAGAATGGGATATACGACGATTCTGCACAGCGCCAGAGATCATGGCAATTCAAGCCCCAGGCGGTTCATGAACGCCGTCAAATTCTGTGAAGACATCGAGGCGGTTCTTGGATGGGTAGGGAAACCCGTGATCCTTTATGGCCACTCTGCCGGTGCCGGCGGTTCCATTCTGGCTGCCTCCCGAAATCCGCACGGTGTTCAGCTTCTCATTCTCGAAGGCTGTTATGCCTATACCAAAGAAGCGCTCATCAATCTATATCGCTGGTTCAATCGGTATTTTGGAACGTATTTCGGCCCGGCCATCATTTTCTGGATGGATGTCTTCTATCGGAACGACATCAACCAGATAAGCCCGGCCCTGATTGCCCCTGATATTTCGATGCCCGTACTGGTGATTCATGGGGAAAATGATCCGCGTTTTCCGGTTGCCTATGCATATATACTGAAAAACAGTTTCAGGCCCGGCCAGGCGGAGATTTACATAGCTCCGGGAGCCGGACACAGTGACTCCAGTCAGACACCGGGATATCTTTCTGCAATCACCGGTTTTCTGGATCGACATATTGCCGCTGTCGGTTCATGATCCTGTTTTCATTCTTGATGAAACTCCGAGCTGTTTTTTTCTTAAGTTCTTCAAAAAGATGCCGATAGACGAGACAGGATTGAACCACCTGATGCTCCCCCCGGCGGGGGAGGTTGAGCAGGCGGAAAATTTTGATAAAATACGAACCGGGGAGGAAGAGATGAAAATTGCATCATCGGATATCCAGATGGCATCTATCAATACGTTTTCAGCAAAAACCGAACAAACTGAAAACCTGGAAATCTGGAAGGGGAAAAGACCCTCACCTCCTGCCAATGCAAATGCCGATAGAGCCCCCGGCGTTGCAGTCGGTCGATTTCTGGATGGCGATGTCGCGGATCGGGTGACGCTTTCGTCTCCACGACAGGCACCGAGAGCGTACGGTCATATCAAACAAGAGGCTGTCCAGCAGTGTGACGACTGTTCGCAGAGCGAATCGTCGGATGGGCTCACCGATCAGCTTTCCGTGTTGAAAATGCTGGTCGAGAGGCTTACCGGAAGAAAAATCAATATCGTCAATTATGAAAACCTGAATCGTGGAAATGTTGACGCCGGTGCAAATGTACCGGTTCAATCGACGGATGGTCAGGTTCAAACAGAACAGGGGTGGGGAATTTCATACGATTCTCATGAATCCTATTCCGAGGTTCAGACAGCATCGTTTGCTTCTCAAGGTACGATCAAGACGACAGATGGGCAGGAAATCAATTTTTCTCTGAACCTTGAAATGAGCCGGGAATATTACCAGGAAAGTAATGTTTCTTTCAGAGCGGGGGATGCGGTTCAGAAAGACCCGTTGGTCATCAATTTCAATGGTTCTGCAGCCGAGCTGACCGATACCAAGTTTTCTTTCGATCTGGATGTGGATGGAACCGAGGATAATATCTCTTTTGTCCGGCCGGGCAGCGGTTTTCTGGTATTCGATAAGAATCAGGACGGCGTTGTCAACGACGGCAGTGAACTTTTCGGCCCCGGAACCGGCAACGGGTTTTCGGAACTGGCTGCGTATGATTCGGATAATAATAACTGGATAGACGAAAATGATGCGATCTACGATAAGTTATCCGTCTGGACAAAAAATGATCAGGGCGAAGATGAACTCAGCAGCCTTCAGGCTAAAAATGTCGGTGCAATCTATCTGTCCAGCGCGAAAACACTGTTCGATCTGAAAGATGAAAACAACCAGTCGAATGGTCAGATTGCAGCAACCGGTATCTATGCCGATGAGGAGGGGGGCGTCAAGACGGTCCAGCATTTGAATCTGACCATCTGATATTGTCGATCGATCAACAGAAAAATTGTCTTCCTTTTTTTTCCCAAAAAGCCCTGGTCTCAAGTAAGAGATCGGGGTTTTTTTTGTAGATTGTAGGGTACATCTTTCCATACGGATGTTCATGCACAACAGTGTGTTGGTTGTAAGGCAACTCAAAAAAATAATCTACAAGGATTCATAAAAGATATTCCAGGATGGAATGGAACTCGAAATGCGTAAGGAACAGCAAAATGGGACATTTCAAGGTCAACCCAAAAGATATTTTTTTCATATTGAAGGAACAGCTCGATTACGGAAAGCTTTGCAAGCTTGACCGATATCTGGATATCAATGAAAAAACACTGGATATGATGGTCGGTGAAGCGATCAATTTTGCCCGAGGGGTTCTGGATCCGCTGAATGAAATTGGAGAAAATCTGGGGCTGACATTCGACAAGGGCAAGGTTCTGTGTCCGCCCGAGTTTAAAAAAGCCTTCAGACAGTATGGGGCGGACGGGTGGACTGCCGCTGCCCGAGATCCGGAATACGGCGGGCAGGGATTTCCCCATATGATGCGCATCGTTATCAACGATATGATGTACGGGGCCTGCCAGGCTTTCAATATGGCGCCAAGTCTTACCCACGGTGCGGCCCATTTGATTGAAACTTTCGGCAGTGAAGACCTCAAAAAACGGTTTGTCCCGAAAATGTTCGGTGGGGAATGGTCCGGCACCATGTGTCTGACCGAATCCCATGCCGGTTCCAATCTGGCGGATATCCAGACCACCGCTTATCGGCAAGGGGAACATTTCAGGATCAAGGGAACGAAAGTGTTTATTTCCTGGGGAGAACACGACCTGACGGACAACATCATCCATCTGGTGCTGGCGCGCATCGACGGGGCACCGGAAGGGGTCAAGGGGATTTCGCTTTTCGTTGTACCCAAAATCCGGATCGATGCGGATGGAACTCTTGGAGAACCCAACGATGTGGTTTGCGGGTCCATTGAAAAAAAACTCGGGTTGCATGCTTCCCCGACTGCGGTGCTGAATTTCGGCACAGCAGACAGGTGTATCGGCTATCTCTGCGGCCAGGAAAACAACGGCCTGCCTCAGATGTTTCAGATGATGAACGCCGCTAGAATCAATACGGGCGTCAGTGGTATGACGCTTGCCGGTACAGCCTATCGAAACGCACTGGAATATACCCGGGAACGGATTCAGGGAAGGGATGTCGCCCGAAGAAAAGAAGGCAATGTGCCCATCATCGATCACCCGGACGTGCGGCGGATGCTTCTGTGGATGAAGGCGATGGTGGATGGCATGCGCTCCCTGATCTATACCGGTGCCTACTGGGCCGATCTGTCGCTCGAGCTGCCGGATGGACCGGAGAAGAATCGATATCGGGATATGGTGGACTTTACAACCCCCATCATCAAGGCTTATTGCTCGGATATGGGATTCCGGGTATGCGAAACTGCCGTTCAGTGCCTTGGCGGTTACGGCTTCTGTCAGGACTATCCGTTGGAACAGTATCTGAGGGATGCCAAAATCATGTCGCTCTACGAAGGTACCAACGGGATTCAGTCGATGGACTTGATGGGGCGAAAAATGACGATTCGCGACGGTGGCCCGTTTGCTGCGTTCAAATCCGAAATCGATACGTTCTGCCGGAAACATCGTCGTCATCCGGAATTGGGTGGCAGGGTAGGGGTATTGGCAGATGTCGGCGCCAGGTTATGGGAAATGGCTGCGGAAATGAAGAACCGTTTGGCAACCGATCCCCTTCAATGGGCTTCCTATACCTATCCGGCCCTGATCGCTTTCGGAGAAGTGGCTATGGCCTGGCGGCTTCTCGATATGGCCGCCATTGCCCATCCAGCTTCCCGGAAGACCGGCAAGGAGAGTGACTATTATAAGGGGAAGGTGTTGCAGGCCACTTTTTTTGTGGACACAACCCTGACCCACACCCTATCCACTATCGATATTTGTTTTCGTGGCGGAAGGGAGATCGTGGAAATGCCGGATCATGCATTTTGAGTACTTATCTGGAGCTTTTTGTGATCAAAGAGTTTGTTCATCCATCCATCGATCATTATTTGAATGTATTTCCCTTTGACCATTCTTCATTCTGTGATAATAAAGAACGACTTAAGAATCATGAAGATGGTTTCATTTGACAGAGGAAGGCTGCCAGTACATCTTCAAACAAAAATTTTTTCAATAAACAAGGAGAACTCATCATGAAGCGGATCGATATCATCAAAATATCCTTTTTTTTTCTGCTGCTAACCTCTTGGTTGTTAATACCTTCTTCCAAATCCTTAGCTCTGGAAGGAATAAAATATCGTTGCTCGAATCAAATTTTCAAGGCTTTTGAAAGTGAAAACTTAGACGCTTTTACCAGAGAAACCGGTATCAAGGTTGATGTAAAAGCATATCCTTCCGATGTTGCGGTAAATCTTCTGATGAACGGTTACTGTGAGTTAGCCAGTACGGCAAGACAAGTAGACTCTCATATGGAAGAAAATGGATATAAAGTCACGCCGATTTGTAATGATCCGCTGGCAATAATCGTCAATTCAAAATGTGGAATAGACAATGTCACGGAAAAACAACTCGAGGATATTTTCAGTGGAGATATTAAAAATTGGAAAGAACTGGGTGGGCCCGACCTGCCGATTGTGGTGATTGTTCCTGCAGAGAATACGGCGGCAAATAAAAATTTCAAACGCTGGGTTATGAAAAATAAAGAAATCAAGCATGCTATCATGACATCCACGGCAGATCTGGTCGTTGATGCCGTGAATTATTTGCCGATGGGCAGTATATCATTTTTTTCACAAGCCGGCGCTTCACAGCATAAAGATATAAAAATTCTAAATGTAAATGGTATTTCAACAAAGGAAGCATCCTATCCATACATTCAATCATTCTATTATGTCACCAAAGGAGAGCCTGCCGGGCAAGTGAAAGAACTCATCAAATTTACATTGTCGGAAAAGGGGATAAAAATTATCAAAAAAAATGGTATGATCCCCATTGTGCATTAAATCGGATAATGGAAAATTTATCATGAAGATTCGAATTCTTACTGCAGATCATGTCCGGGAAGTCCTGCCCATGCCGAAGGCTATCGCAGCCATGAAGCGGGCATTTGGACAACTTTCCGCCCGCCAGACTGAAATCCCGCTTCGGGGAGGCGTTGCCACGGAAAAGGGGGTGACGCTGATGATGCCTGCTTTTCTTCACCAAAGTCGGGAATTGGCGATAAAAATTGTTTCGGTTTACGGGGATAATCCGCAGATGGGACTACCTACTGTCGCAGGATTGGTTCTGGTGCTGGACCCGCAAACCGGTATGCCTCTGGCTTTGATGGAAGGCACCAGCCTGACGGCTATACGAACCGGGGCCGCCGGTGGCCTTGCTGCGGAACTTCTGTCCAGAAAAGATGCCGGTACCGTTGCACTGTTTGGTGCTGGTGTGCAGGGTAGGGCTCAGCTTCAGGGAGTCATGGCGGTCCGAACCATTCATAAAGTGTTCATTCTGGATGCGTCTATGAATCAGGCAGAGAAGATGGCCGCTGAAATCATGCAGTGGCCTTCGCATCCCGATATTGTCCTCCGCCCCAATGTTCGTGAAGCAGTCTCTCAGGCAGATATCGTGATCGCTGCAACGACTTCCCGAACCCCGTTGTTTGACGGTAACGATCTGAGGCCGGGAACACATGTTACCGGGGTGGGGTCTTTTACACCCGAAATGCAGGAAATCGATGAAAATACGGTCCGCAGAGCCAGAGTGATCGTGGATTCTCGTCAAGCCTGCATGGCGGAAGCCGGCGACCTGATCATCCCTGGAGCTGTTATTTCGGCTGAGATCGGTGAAATCGTCAACGGCATTTTTCCACCGCGCCAAAACGACCAGGAAATCACATTTTTTAAATCGGTCGGTGTGGCGGTACAGGATGCGGCCGCTGCAGCGACTGTTCTGACGGAAGCCGTTCAAAAAGGGCTGGGAACAGAGTTTTCACTATCATAGGCAATGCTCTTTCTGCATTCAGATTCTTCTCATCGACTCCAGTCATGACAGCGTGAACTATAGACTTTCAGAAAATTCATTTTACAAGGCAGCAGGGAGGAAATAGGCCTTTTGGGGCCATTCCGGACCGATAACGCAGCGAAATTGTTTTTCTGAATGTCTATAGTTCCGACATCACGATCTCGTATGTAATGGCGTCAGATATTTCGGGATCGGATAATCAATATGGGTCGATCGATCTGCTGCATGATGCCGGCCGCCACGCTGCCGTAAAAGACCCGTGACATTCCGGTTCTTCCGTGGCTGGCGATTGCGATCAGATCGGCATTCTCTCGCTGTGCAACAGAGATGATGGTTTCCACGACAGGCCCCTGTTCGACATATTTACGGACATCGATGCCTTTTTCTCTGAATTCTCCCTGTTTTCCTGCCAGATAAGCGTTGTTTTCTTCGTATCTTCGGTTGAAGTCTTTCAGGCTTTCCTTGATGGTATCCGTCAGTGCGCTGGTCATATGCATGGAGGGGCTGGCGATTTGCAACGGCTCCATGACTTGAAGAAAAATCACTTTCGACTTGTATTGGGTGGCCAAATTTTCAACATGGGGAAGAATTCGTTCGGCTCTGACTGATCCGTCTAAAGGAACCAGTATGGTTTGATACATGTTGCAATGACTCCTTTGCTTCAAAAAGGTTCTTTTTCAAGTCCGGAATACATCGAATGTGCTATTTGCAGAGCATACGATGCCCGGCAGTAACGATTCCGGACTTAAAAGGTTAGGACAATCAGAAAATTTATATATTTCGCGTCCGGATAATCAATATGGGTCGATCTATTTTTTGCATGATTCCGGCGGCCACACTGCCATAAAACACTCGGGACATCCCTGTCCGGCCATGACTGGCAATGGCAATCAGATCAACGTTTTCCTTCTGGGCGGCAGAAATGATGGACTCCACGGCCGGCCCCTGTTCGACAAGAACACGGGTGTCGATGCCTTTTTTTTGAAAGCCGTCTTGAATGCCTTTCAGGTAAGCGGTGATTTCCTCCTGCTTTCGCTTGTAATCCATCAGATGCTCATGGATGACATCTGACTGAATGGTTGTTTCATAAAGAGAAGGATTGACAAACTGAAGCGGGGGTTCCACAACTTGAATGAAAATAACTTTTGCCTTGAACCGAGTCGCCAAATTTTCAACATGGGATAAAATGCTCTCGGCTCTGGGAGAACCGTCCAAGGGTACCAATATTGTTTGATACATAGAATGCCTCCTTTTTTTATCTATGGGTTCGTTAACTGAGAATCGGATTCCGGCCGACTTATTAAAGGTGAATGAACGAAAAGAGATTTTCTTTTCATGTCTATACTTATGAAATAAGCCATAAACATGCAATAAAAAAAGAATGAAAAAAGATTTTTCCGGCGGACTATCGAGACACGGAAGAAGGCGATCGAGGGAACAAGTGAAAGTGATTCGGAAAGTGTGGTTCATCAGTCTTGCCGGAGTCGAGAGATTCGACCCCGGCAGAATGGGCATCAATACATGTCTTCGTCCATATCATCCATACCGGCGCCTGAAGCCGATTTGGTGGCTTTTTTAGGCTTTTCGGTAATCATGGCCTCGGTGGTCAGCATCATGCCGGCAACGGATGCGGCATTCTGAAGCGCGAATCGAACCACTTTGGTGGGATCGATCACGCCGGTGGCAATCAGGTTTTCATACTCGGATGTGGCAGCATTGAAACCAAAGTCATTTTCTCCTTCCATGACTTTGTTAAGGACCACAGAGCCTTCCAGGCCGGCATTTTCAACAATCTGACGCAGGGGCTCTTCGAGGGCGCGTCTGAGAATTGCAATTCCGCTTTTTTGTTCTCCCTTGACCTCTACCTTCTCCAAGGCTTTGATGCAGCGGACCAGCGCAACGCCGCCGCCCGGCACAATGCCTTCTTCAACGGCCGCACGGGTGGCGTTCAGGGCGTCTTCCACGCGGGCTTTCTTTTCTTTCATCTCGGTTTCCGTGGCAGCACCGATACGAATCACAGCGACACCGCCGATCAGCTTGGCCAGACGTTCCTGAAGTTTTTCCCGATCGTAATCGGA
>CAYQKZ010000113.1:3372-9345 GCA_964418135.1 uncultured Desulfobacterales bacterium | reverse complement strand
AAAACGTCAAATATGGCATTCACCTGCCTGCACAGCAGGGCGAACTGATCGGGATAGAGTGATTGGGCGCCGTCACTCATGGCCTTTTCGGGTTCATGATGGACCTCGACCATCAGGCCGTGTGCATCCGCGGCCACGGATGCCCGACTCAGAGGAATGACCTGATCCCTTCGGCCGGCGGCGTGGCTCGGATCCACGATGATCGGCAGATGGCTGAGCTTTCGAACGACCGGTACGGAAGACAGGTCCAGCGTATTTCGGCTATGATCGGCAAAGGTGCGGACCCCTCTTTCACATAAAATCACCTGGGAATTGCCGCCTTCCAGTATGTATTCGGCTGCCATCAGCCATTCTTCGATGGTGGCCGACATGCCGCGTTTGAGCAGCACCGGTCTGGATGCACGACCGGCGCGTTTCAGCAGGCTGAAATTCTGCATGTTCCGGGTGCCGATCTGAATGATATCCGCATAAGATTCAACCAGATTGAACGTGTCTTCATCCATGACTTCCGTCACCACGGGCATACCGGTGGTTTCCCGTACTTTGGCCAGTATTTTAAGACCTTCCTCGCCAAGTCCCTGGAAAGAATACGGAGAGGTGCGGGGTTTGAAAGCGCCTCCCCGAAAGATGTGGGCACCGGCTGTCTTGACATGCCCGGCGATGGTGAGCGCCTGTAATTCACTTTCGATGGCGCACGGACCGGCCATGATAACAAGATTTCCATTGCCGATGGCGGTATCGCCGATGCGAATGATGGTATCCTCCGGCTTGCATTCCCGACTGACGAGTTTATATGGCTTGGTGACGGGAATGGCATCCGAGACGCCTGGCATGACCAGAAAAGGGGATGCGTCTACGGGCCCATGGTTATGCAGGATGCCGATGGTGATCCGTTCCCCGCCGGGGATGGAGCGGGCCACATAGCCGCGATTTTCAATTTCTGCCATAACGGCTTCGGTCTGTTCCGGGGTTGCCTGTTTGCTCATAACGATCAGCATTTTGTCCTCCTTTGCATCGAAGAATTGTTGAAACCTGGGGGGGAACCCGATTTAACGAAAATAAAAAAGGCTATGGAAATTTCCACAGCCTTTGAAAACAAAAAAAGAACCGTGGCACTCGGGGGGCCAGGGTTCTTTTTATTTCGTTTCGATTATATAATAATAATGGATTACAAGAGCCGCAGGGAACACCCCTTATTATGAATCTGCCGCCACCAACGCCAGAAAAAAGCACACTCGCATGTATGTCCATTTATTTGTTTCATGGGTGTCCATTATCTGAAATCCGCAGGTGCTGTCAAGGATTATATTGACGGGAGACGATAAAAATAAGTAATTGTGGATGAGGGGTGTTTTCTGAAACAGCCGAACGTCCACGTGCAAAGAGCTGTGTCAAGCAGTCGGTGCGTCATTGATCGATATCCATCCATACCGGGGCTTTCAGGATCAGATCCACCGCTTTCCAGGCGGTTTCGGCGGCCTTGGGAAACGTTTTTGCCAGGCTGATGATATGTCTCAGATGATCGGCGGTACGAAGCATCAGCATTACCATGTCTCCTTCCGCACTGTCGGAAATCTCGACCACATCTTCCCACGGCATGCCCCCGGCCCAGGCATAAACTGCCATAGCCGGCTTCAGATAGAGGGGGCGCACCTCAAAATCATGGTCATACAGATCACGCATCAAAGGCTTCAAAGCGGTGTTGACAGCGATAAAGGCGTCGAACAGCGGCGCTGGAACGGATCGGCGCTCTACCCGATCATCCATGTCTCGATCCGACACGAACAGCGAAATGAGGGCCGCCATCAGAGCCGGGTCTGAATCGGGAAAAACGCCTTTTCGAAATCCTTCGGCAATCAACAGCGGCTGATCCACACGCAGTTGAGAGGCCCATCGTCCATCCGGAGTCAGGCTGCCGTCCTGGGCGACAAATCCCGTGCGTTTTAGAAATGTCAAATGCCGGTTGAATGCGTCAATCAGTACTTTATGCCGGGCACCGGAGAGCGAGCGATGTTCTATTTTTTTTCCAGAGGAACGCATCCGCAAAAAAGTTGCAAACGACCGCATCAAAAGGTCTTCAATCTGATCCGGAGTATTGGACAGCAGAAGATTCAGAACCATTGAAAAATTGATCCGAATCTGACTGTTGACATCCGAAGGGGACGCTTTGATCAACTGTGCGCAGAGCCGGATATCCAGAAATTTTCCCGGTATGGCGATGGCAAACCCGATATGGTCCATTCCCCGGCGTCCGGCCCGACCGGTCATCTGGTGGAATTCCGTAGGCGTCAGCGGCATGAATTCCCGGCCGTTGAAGCGGTCTGTATTCAGAAACACGACAGTTCTGGCCGGAAAATTGACGCCGGCGGCCACTGTGGATGTGGCAAATACCGCCTGAAGCAGTCCTTCGCTCATCAGGGTTTCGGTGACCTGTTTCCAGGCCGGCAACTGCCCGCTGTGATGGGCTCCCACAGACAGATGTTCAAGGTGCCGGAGCTGGCGATGTGTTGCCAGATGCGGGTTGCTGGTAATAATTTCATCTATTCGCTGGTGAAGTGTTTGCATTCGAATCGGATCATCATCCTGAAAATCTCTGCACAGATCCAGGGCATGATCACAGTCGGCCCGGGATTTCAGAAAAAAAATGGCCGGCAGGAGATTGAACTTGTCCAGAATTCTGAGAATATCTCCCATCGGCGGTAACTGACTGAATGTGGATGTCAGGCGCTGGGGTTTTTCCGATAGCAGATATTCCCGAACTTTTTTGGAAATACGGCCTTTTTCATTGGTATCGGAAGTCAGCAGCGGTAACAGGGTTCCGGAAGGGTGTAGAAAAAGAGGGTAGAGAGGTACCGGCCGAGTAGTTTCTTCGATGACCTTACACTCTTTGGATCGAATGGCCATCAGCCATTCGGCGATTTTGCCGGCATTGCCGATGGTTGCCGACAGGAGAAGCAGGGGAATTCGGGATGGCAGATAGATCATGGTCTCTTCCCAGACCACCCCGCGATCTTCATCTCCCAAAAAATGGGCTTCGTCAAGCACCACAAAATCCGTATCCAGCGTTTCGCCATGATGCATGGCGTCATAGAGCTGATTGCGGAGAATTTCGGTGGTTCCGACAATCACCGATGCATCGGGCCGTTCTTTCCGGTCTCCGGTCAGGATGCCGACCTGGTCCGGACCGAAGATTCTGGAAAATTCGTGAAATTTAGCATTTGAAAGTGCTTTCAACGGCGTTGCATACCAAGAGCGGCCGCCTTTTTCCCGAATTCTGGAAATTGCCTGGACGGCAATCCATGTTTTTCCGGCACCTGTGGGGGCCGTTACCAGGCAATCGGCGGAGGTGATGGCCTCGAGTGCTTCAAGTTGAAACGGATCCGGAGAGAACGGACGGTCTTCGGGAACGCCGATGGTTTTGAAAACAGCTTTCAGGCCAGCATCGGCACCGGCTTTCATTCGAATGACTGGGGCCGATGACCGAAATTTATGGGGCCGGGTTTTGGATCTGAAATGGGGGGGCGCGCCTCTGGGTTTCATGTCAGCAGTTGTTGAATGATTGCATCCATTCGGGTTTTGGCAATGGCGTTGGTGTCGAAAGGAGATATACCGTTCAAGTCCGCTTCGATCAGGGCGTTGTCGTATGGCAGAAATCCCAGAAAGTCGAATTGGGGCAGATTCTTGCGAAGATAGGTGATGTCTGCATCGCCGCGAATTTTATTGCCTACCACGGCAATGCGCTTCAGCCCGATTTCGGCGGCCAAATGTTGAATGTGTTCAGCGGTATCGATGCTTCTTCGGCCTGGTTCGACCACCACAATGAGTTTATCCACGGCTTTTGCCGTGGCTCTTCCCAGATGTTCGATACCGGCTTCCATATCCATGACCACCACCTCGTTTCTGGCAAGAACAATGTGGGTGATCAAAGCGCGTAACAGTGTACTCTCCGGACAGATGCAGCCGGCGCCGCCTTTCTTGATACCGCCGAGACGCATCATCTTGATGTTGCCGAGCCTTGCCGACAAGGCATCCGGCAGGTCGTCCACCCGGGGGTTGAGTTTGAAGAATCCGCCGATACTGCCCGGCTGAGCCTCGGTGCGTTCATAGGCCAGATCTTTCATTTCGGAGATGGGAATGATTTTGTCGGCGTCGGCAATCCCCAAGGCGCCGGCCAGATTTGCGTCCGGGTCGGCATCGATTGCTAGAACATGCTTTCCCTGTGCATCGAATGTACGAATCAACAAGGCGGAAAATGTGGTTTTTCCCACTCCGCCTTTGCCGCTGACAGCTAATTTCATAATAGTTTCCTTATAATTCGGATTCCTGTGTATTTCTAATGCGTTCAAAAAAATATTTGGGATGCGTTATCGGTCGAGGATGTCTGATTCGATGAATGTAATAAGCTTCTTTCGAGGGTAAGTCAAGAATGACGGATTTTTGGGTTTTAATTTGACAATCGACATGATCTGGATTACTTTTCTAAAATTCAGAAATCCTTTTTCGGCCATTCCCGACCGATAACACAGCGCAATTTTTTTTCTGAATGTCTATAGATTGCCTTTTCGAAAGATTCTGGGGGCTTCTTCTTGTCTTACTCCATTCCGGCGGAAAAAATATCGGAAATCAAACACAGTGCGGATATCCTCGAGGTCATCTCCGATGCGGTCGTACTGAAAAAAGCGGGCAGGAATTATATCGGTCTGTGTCCCTTTCATTCCGAAAAAACCCCTTCCTTTACCGTCAGCCCGGACAAGCAGATGTTTTACTGTTTCGGCTGTGGAGAAGGGGGAAATGTTTATACTTTTGTCATGAAGCAGGAAGGAATCGCATTCCCGGAAGCCGTCCGGTTTCTGGCCAAACGGTATGGTATCGTCATTCCGGATCGGTCCACCAGTTCCGCAGTGAAACAACAGTTGGATGACAGGGAGATTCTATTTCAAATCAACCGTCAGGCCATGGATTTTTTTCATCAAGCGCTCATCCATCCGCAACTCGGGGCTCCCGCTTTTTCCTATCTTACCCGTCGTGGACTGACTGTCCGTGTCATCACGGATTTCAAATTGGGGTATGCCCAGCCGGGCTGGAACCATCTGACAGATTATTTTACACAAAAAGGGGTGGCGCTTTCTCTTGTGGAAAAGGCCGGGCTCATCAGCCGGCGTCAAAGCGGGAACGGTTATTATGATCGTTTTCGGGATCGCGTCATCTTTCCGATCTTCAATATGCATCAACAGGTCGCTGGTTTCGGGGGAAGGGTGATGGATGATTCCCTGCCCAAATACCTGAACTCTCCGGAAACACCGGTTTACAGCAAGAGCCGCTCGCTGTACGGACTGTTTCAGGCCAAGCCCTTTTGTCGGCAGACGGGAGAAGTGTTCATTGCCGAAGGCTATATGGATCTGATTTCGCTTCATATGCACGGCATCCAGAATTCAGTCGCCACCCTGGGAACGGCCATGACCGAAGAGCATATCCGTTTACTGAAAGGGGTTTCTCAAAAAATCACACTGGTCTATGATTCGGATCAGGCCGGGATCAAGGCGGCGCAGCGGTGCATCGAGCTTTTCAAGGCACATCATCAGCTCGAAGATATTCGCATTCTCGTGTTGCCCGAAGGGCATGATCCCGATACTTATCTTCGGCAAATCGGGGTCGAAGCCTTCAGAAATGCCGCTTGTGAAGCATCCGGTGTGTTTTCGTTTCTCATGGATGTGGCTGTGAAGAAACATGGGCTGTCTTTAGAAGGCAAGTTGCGGATCATCAAAGAGATGGAAGCGCCGCTTCTGGCATTGACAGATCGCTTGGCCCGGATTTCGGCCGTCAAGGAAATTTCTGAAAGAACCGGAATCGATGCGGGTGCGATCCAGGAAAAGCTCCGAAAGATGCACAGTCCTGCGCAAACGGCTTCCTCCGAAAAGATACCGGAAGCCGGAAATAAATTTGACAAGCATCTGATTGCCATGATGCTTCAGT
>CAYQKZ010000113.1:0-3362 GCA_964418135.1 uncultured Desulfobacterales bacterium | reverse complement strand
AGGAAATGATATATTGTCATGTTTTCGCAATCTGAATATTTCATCCGAACGGACCGGCGATCTGCCTTCAATTGTTTTGATGGCTGCCGATAGCGATGAAAAAAAACGTCTGATTGCGGCATGTTCCATTCAGAAAGAAGAATGGGGAATCGAGGGCTGTCGAAAGTTGATCGGTCAAATCGAAAGAAATCAAAAGCGGGATAACCTCCGGCTGTTACGTCAGAGAATGAAAGCTGCTGAAGAAAACGGAGAACATGAATTGCTTCGACAACTCACACAAGAATGTTTAGACGGTCAGGTGTCCGCAGGAGGCAGATAATTATGGCAAAATCATCCGTTATCAAACGGAAACTCGATAAAAAACACACATCGAAGACCATAACGGAACTCATTTTAAAAGGAAAGGAAAAAGGGTCTCTTACCTACGATGATATTAACCGGGCGCTGCCGGAAGATATGATTACCTCTGAACAATTAGATGAAACATTGATGATTTTTGATGAACTCGATATCGATATCCTGGATGAAAAAGCATCTGGATCAAGTGAAAACGAAGCCAAAGAAGCGGTAAAACGCGCTAGAAAAGAAACAGCTATGACAGATTTCGGGGCGGTTACCGATCCAGTTAAAATGTATCTGCGGGAAATGGGACTGGTGACGCTGCTCAGTCGTGAAGGGGAAGTGGAAATCGCCAAAAAAATCGAGGCCGGTGAACAGGAAGTTCTCAAAGCATTGATCGATACGACCACCGGTATCGAATGTCTGTTGAATCTCGGTGTCGATATCGAAAATGGATCACTGCGTCCAAAATATGTTCTGAAAGATATTGACGAAGGCGATGCATATGTTGACGAAGTGGTTCAGACAGATAAATTTCTGGACACGATTCGGCAGATCAAGGCCATTCATGACGAAAACAGACAGTTTCGTGAAAAGCTCTTTTCATCTGAAATGGATGCGGATGAGGTTCGCAGAATACGGCGCGGCATTGTCCGAAAAAATGCCAGAATATTTGATCTGTTGAAAGATTGGCGGCTTGAAGGCAATGTTGTAGACAAGGTCGAGCAGATCATTCGAGACCAGATAGACTGGTTCGATACCATGAACAAGATGCTGATATTGACGTCCGAGTCACTAGGGGTATCTGTGTCGGAGCTTGTCAGTCATCTGGGTTCGGTAGAAGATTTCTGTGCATGGGCAGCCCCGCACTGTCGCCTGAATGTAGATGAGACTCGTGCATTATTTTCCGATTTATCTCGATTTCACCTGGAAATTGCAGAAAAAGAGCTGATCGTTAAATCGAAGTCTCACGCGTTGAAACGAATCCTTTCGGATGTCGATGAAGGCCGCCACAAAGCCAAGATGGCCAAAAGCGAGCTGACCAAGGCCAATTTAAGACTCGTTGTCAGTATTGCAAAAAAATACACCAACAGGGGTCTTCAGTTTCTGGATCTGATTCAGGAAGGTAATATCGGTCTGATGAAGGCCGTGGATAAATTCGAATACCGCAGAGGCTATAAGTTCAGCACGTATGCCACCTGGTGGATCCGTCAGGCCATTACTCGTGCTATTGCCGATCAGGCCAGAACCATCCGGATTCCGGTTCACATGATCGAAACCATCAATAAACTCATTCGCACTTCCCGGTATCTGGTTCAGGAACTGGGGCGGGAGCCAAGACCTGAAGAAATCGCCGAAAAAATGGAGATTCCACTCGATAAAGTACGAAAAGTGTTGAAGATCGCCCGGGAACCAATTTCGCTGGAAACACCTATCGGAGAGGAGGAAGACAGCCATCTGGGTGATTTTATCGAAGACAAGAAATTCATGCTGCCTTCAGACGCGGCAGTCAGTTTGAATCTGGCCGAACAAACGCGAAAAGTCCTGGCTACTTTGACGCCTCGGGAAGAAAAGGTTCTGCGGATGCGTTTCGGCATCGGAGAAAAAGCCGATCATACCCTTGAAGAGGTCGGACAGGACTTTGCCGTCACCCGGGAGCGGATTCGTCAGATCGAGGCCAAAGCGCTTAGAAAACTTCGACATCCTACGCGAAGCAAGAAACTGAAAAGTTTTATCGACATGTAAAGCTTGACAAAAATTGATCCGGAAGTTAAAAAGAAACGCAATCGGGCCCATAGCTCAGTTGGAAGAGCCACCGGCTCATAACCGGTCGGTCCCTGGTTCGAACCCAGGTGGGCCCATCTCTTCGGTCGAAAAGGCGTGGAATCATTCCACGCCTTTTTTTCATTTGCAGGAGGTGGTAAGTATGCCGTGTGTTCAGGACATTATCAGTATCATGGAGGAATGGGTGCCGTCCCACCTGGCGGAATCCTGGGATGCCGTCGGCTTGCAGGTCGGAAATAAAAACTGGCCGGTGCGTTCGATCTGGGTGGCGCTGGACCCCTTGCCGGAAGTGGTTGCGGCTGCCTGCGGCCGGGATGTCGATCTACTGATCACCCATCATCCACTTCTGATGAACCCCCTGAAAAATGTAGATTTCAATGCTCCTGTCGGTTCCATTCTCTATCAATCTGCTGTCCATCGGCTTGCCATTTATTCCGCGCATACCAATCTAGACAAAGTGTCCGGGGGATTGAACGATATCCTGGCAGCACGGATCGGACTCGATCGGGTGAAAATGCTGGTGCCTGAAATGGATGCCGATTTCTGTAAACTTGTCCTGTTTGTTCCGGTAGATTATGAGCAACAGATGTTGAATGCACTCTTTCAGACGCCTGTCGGAATTATCGGAGAGTATTCGTGCTGTTCGTTCAGAAATGCCGGAACGGGATCGTTTCTTCCGGGAAACCAGGCAAAGCCGTTTATCGGAAAATCCGGCGAAATTTCACATGTCGATGAAATCCGGATTGAAACGCTGGTCAAGAAAAAAGACCTATCTGCCGTTCTGACGCATGTTCGAAGTCATCATCCTTACCAGACCATGGCCTGTGACGTGTACCCCCTGTTGCCAGCCGAGAGTCCGCACGGCTTGGGGCGGACCGGCATGCTGACGGAGAGCATGACGCTGTTTCAATTAGCGCGAAGCATCAAGGAAAAACTCGGTTTGCCAACTGTGAAAATTTCCGGTGATCCGAATATGATGGTTCATCGAGCCGCTGTTTGTTCCGGAAGTGGTTCCAGTCTCCTGAAGTCATTTTTTGCTTCAAACGCCGATGTGTTTATCAGCGGGGATATTCGGTATCATGATGCCCGGGATGTTGAATCCGCTGGAAAGGCGTTGATCGATATCGGACATTTTCCTTCCGAGCATCTGATGATCGATCCGGTGTGCGATTATCTGCGCCGACGGATTTCGGGTGCCTCCTTGGAGATTTCTGTAACCGCCTATCAACTTGAAAAAG
>CAYQKZ010000112.1:0-9449 GCA_964418135.1 uncultured Desulfobacterales bacterium | reverse complement strand
CTCGATCTCTTGAAGTGGATCTGGAATGGGTATTGAACTCGTCAAACCCGAAGGCAATTATTTTCAAAGTGATTCATGCCAGTGTGATCGACGATGCGTCTTTTTCATGCACCCCCGCCACATTGTCCGCGGACATGAAAATCCATATCCCGGATCTGATTTTTCCTGATGGAATTACCCACTATTGGGTGGACATGGAAAATGCGTCAAAGCTTTTCTCCGATGGGAACACGTACTTTATGGTCTCGTCTTACGGAAAAATTTCAAATGGGTCTTTCTCTCTGACAAGTGATGTCGGCGTTGACGGAGGTACCCTGCCTATCAGCTATACCTGCGACAGTGCAGGCGACTCCCCGGCCTTGTTCTGGTCGAATCCACCGGATGGCACCAAATCCTTCGTCCTGCTGATGACGACACTGCCCGGCGATGGAACGACCTTGTGGAACTGGGTGTTGCACAGCATACCGGCCGGAACGACCAGCCTGCCCAAAAACAGCTCCGGCATCGGTATTTCGGGAATGAGCAGCCATGGCACCATGGCCTATGCGCCGCCGTGTTCCAACGGGCCGGGCGCCAAGGTTTACACATTCACGGTGTATGCCCTGTCGGAATTCCCGAAATTGCCGGATACGGCTGAACAAATAACCGGAGAGGTGCTGACCGAAGCGATCTCGAAAATCACGATCGGAACGGCTTCCTTGAACCTGAGTTATACTCGGCCTTTTTGACGGATTATCGGTTCGCAAGGCATCCGGCGAGGGGATCGGGGGGAATTTTCCGGCAATCAGCCCTTGAAATCCCCTCAAGCCCCCCTTTACCATGAAAATACGGTTAACCACGAACAACACGAACAATAGGCAGGTACTTGGTCAGGGACATCCTTTCAGATGCCAGGCGATCAACTGAAAATAAACGATCGTTTTGTCGAGAAGTCGTCGGGCCAGTCCCAGTGTCAGCACGACTCCCAGTAACGACAACAAGGCGTTGACCAGCAGGCGGATAAAGAGGATCGAAGCCATCAGAAAAAAACTTTCCGGATGCCATTTTTTTAAATACATGTAGCGCGATCGGTAATAAAGTATTCGGGAGGATACGCTGTTTCCAGCACTTTTTCCCTGCGCATGGATGATCCGGGCCGCAGGCACGAAAAAAATCCGCCAGTTGTCCTGTTGCATGCGATAGGCCCAGTCGGTTTCCTCGAAGAAAAAAAAGTATCTTTCATCGAATATGCCGACGGAATCCATGGCGGCTTTTCGAACCATCAAACAGGCGCCAATCCCGGATTCGACCGGGATGGGGCCGGAATAATGCCTGCGTTTGCTGGGGAATTTTTCTGGAAACAGAATGCGTAACAGCGTTTCGTTGGAAATCAGGGTCAGCAGGGTCGGAAAATTGGCGATGGAATTCTGCAGGGACCCGTCCGGATTCAGCAGTTGACCGCAGGCCATGCCGGCGGTCGGCGTGGATTCCATAAACACGAGCAGCTCTTTTGCGGCACCGTCCGTCAGAGCCGCATCGGAATTCAGCAGCAGAGCATATCGGCCAGACATTCTTTTCATCGCCTGATTGTTGGCTGCTGCAAATCCTCTGTTTGTCGTGTTTTCAATCAGATGAACCAGCGGAAATGACGTTCTGAGCGCCTGCTGGCTTCCATCCGTCGATCCGTTGTCCACGACCCATATCTCGAAGGCGATTCCCCGAACCGTTTCATGAACGGAACGAATGCAGTTCAGCAGCAGATCCCGGGTGTTCCAGTTGACGATAATGACGGAAATGTCCATGAACGATTCCATATCATGAATTGATGGTGACTGCCCGATCGACGGCTGCTATCACAGCCTCGACATCGATGTGGTTCATGCAGTCGTCTGTCGGGCACCAGCGCTTGAAACAGGGACTGCACGGCAGGCCGACACGAATCACCTGATGCCGATCACCCATGGGTCCGGTACGCCAGGGAGCCGTTGGTCCGAATAATGCAACAACCGGTGTTTCAACGGCAGCCCCGAGGTGCATGGGGCCGGTATCCGTGGATATCAGCACATCGGCTTTTTCATACAGCGCGGCAAGGGTTTTCAGGGTCGTTTTTCCAGTGAAATCCACCGCCGACGATGTCATGCGGAATAGTATATCCCGAACGGTTTCTACATCTTCCGGTGCACCGGTGAACACGGGGGAAATTCCGTATTTCCCGCTGAGGCGGTCTGCCAGTTCGGCGAAACGCTCGTTCGGCCAGAGTTTGGTTGTCCATTTGGCGACTGGATTGATACAGATCAGCGGCCGGGTTGTTCCCATCGCGGCCTCGGACAGCAGATGATCCACAGCATTGCGGTCATCGTCATGAATCGGCAGCCGGTAGTCTATTTTCCGGGAATGGATTCCCGCCGACTCCAGCATCATCAGACTGCGCAGGATAGCATGGTGATTCATGTCCACCGGCGGAATGCGCTCGTTCAAGAACAGGTAGCTATGTTCTTGATGTTCCATTCCCCGACCAAACCCGATTTTCCGTTCGCCTTTCGAGAGAGCGATCCACATCCCGCTTTTGAGAAGGGCCTGGAAGTCGAAGACCAGATCATACCGGGTGTGTCGTAACGTGCGAATCAACCCGAAGACTTCCCGGATCACGTGCTGCCGTTTTCCCTTCCGGAATTCTTTGAGCCAGCCCTTTCTTCTGGAAACGATGACCCGGTCCAGGGCTTTGTGCCCGATAATCAACGGGGCTGCAGCCTCTTCGATCAGCCAGGTGATGTGGGCCGATGGATAAGCCGATCGGATGGCGTTCAATGCCGGGAGGGTATGAATGACATCGCCGATGGCGCTCAGTTTTACAATCAGGATGTTCATGCAGATCGCTTTCCTGAGAGAATGTTCAGCGCGAGTTCCCACACGTGATCGGCGGTGATGGCATCCATGCATCGGTGATCGGTCGGACAGTCCGGTTTCATGCAGGGGCTGCAGTCAACGGGCGCCCGGAGAATGTGACTGAAACGGCTTCGGGGGGATGTCGTGGTGTGGTTCGTAGAACCGAAAACCGCAATCTGGGGAATGTGCAGGGCCGCTGCCGCGTGCATCAGACCGGAGTCGTTGGTGATAAACAACCGGCACTGGTCAATCAGGGCGAAGGCTTCTCTCAGAGATGTCTTTCCGCACAAATTGATGCAGACATCCCCCACCGCGTCGGCAATCCGTTTTCCTATGTCTTCCTCCCCTGAACCGCCGAAAATCAGAAAACAGGCATTCGGAATGGATTTGAGGCGGTTGCAGACTTCGGCAAAGCGTTCTTCAAACCATCTTTTGGCGGTTCCGAAAGCGGCGCCGGGATTGACACCGATGATGCAGGCGCGGTCCGGATACCCATTATCTACAAGAAACTGCCCGGCATGACTTTTCTCGGCATCCGATATAAAAATTTCCAGGTTGGCAGGTTCGGCGGTAAGTCCCGCGGCTTTCAGTATCTCCAGATAATAGTCGATCTGATGTCGGCGTTTCAGAAACGGATAGCGGTGGACCGGATGGGTCAGCAATATACTGCGGGCATCCGTATTATATCCCAGACGGATGCCGATACCCGCCAACCAGACAAGGAATGCGGCCTCGAATGCATTTTGCAGCAGCAGCGCCAGATCGAAGTCGTAGTTCCGCAAGTCTCTGGCCAGCCTGAACTTGCCGAAAAATCCTCTGTGACGATCTGAAGCATCGTAAACCAGTACATCATCGATATGCGGATTGCTTTCATATACCGGCGCCACCCAGGGCTTGGCCAGAAGGGTGATATGCGCTTTCGGGAAATTTCTTCGCACAGATCGAATAAACGGTGTACTCATCACGGCATCTCCCACCCAGTTGGGCGTTCGGATGACAATACGTTGAATCGATGAAGGATTCAATATTTTCATTCTCTCTCCCCTGGCCATGGACAGAACGGCTTTGTTTTCCATCGCTGATGAACCCAGAACCACTGATCCGGATATCGTTGGATGATTGCTTCGATAGCCTGGTTGTATCTAAGGGTATTGGCTTCGACATCATGGGTATGGTCTCCGGTGTCAACCAGTTTCACCGGTTCGCAGAATTCGATGATGAATCGGTTCCGATCCCGAAGCATGAAGCTCGGTACGACCGGGGCTCCGGTTTTGAGCGCCAGTAAGGCAAATCCCTTGTTGGTACACGCACAGTGATTGAAAAAATCCACAAATACGCCTTCGTACCAGTCCACATTCTGATCCATCAGCATGGCGATGACATGACCGTTTTTCAGTTGCCGGAGGATTTTTCGCATGGCATGGCTGTTGGGAATGAGTTCGGCACCGAAGCGGGTTCTCAGTCGAATGAAGAATGTATCCAGCGGAGAAAAATCCAGCGGCCGGTAAACGAGATCGGCTGAAAAACCGACAACCGATGCGACATACGGCAGGAGTTCCCAGTTGCCGACATGAGCGGCCAACGCCAGCACGCCTTTTCCTTCCGCCAGTGCAGTCTGCATGTGGTGCGCGCCACGAATTTCCACATGTCGGTACAATTCCGGCAATGTCAAGCGTGCGCTCCATCCAATTTCAAACGGAATACGCATGATATTGTAAAAAGACTGAAAGGCCAGTGTTCGGATCTCATCCTGGCTTTTTTCCCGGCCAAAAGCACGGGTCAGATTCTCAATGGCGATGCAGCGATGTTTTTTATCGATCCGAAACCACAGACCGGCCGCTTTTTTTGCCAGGGAATCGGCCGTAGAACCGGGAATCCGTCCGATCGTTCGAAACAGAACCGTGATCAAATCGGTCATAAAATCAGCGCAGGGCTTCATGTTAGCGGCTCCTTCAGTCCCTTTTCCCAGACTTTGGCATGCTTGAGAAAGATATACCACGCGGAATTCATGGCGATCACCAGACCCGCGGGGCCATCCAGGATGCCGAGTTTCCAGATATAACATTCCAGGAATTTTCCCAGAGCATGAACCACGCCAACGGCCGTAAACCATGCACCGGTTGCCTTGTGATCTTCAGCAAACACATCCGAAAACCGGTCGATGGTCTTTACCTGATCCGAGATATTTCGGTAAACTTCATGCAGAATGGGGTTGGATAACAGCAGGACTCTGCCTGTGACTTCCAGTTTTTCATGAAGGCCGCTGCCTTTCCACTGGCCGCTGCCTTTTCGGACCAGACGGACTTTGCGATCCGGATACCAGCCGCCATGGCGTATCCAGGTATTCAGATATCGGGAAAGTCGCGGCATGGAAAACCCGCAGACTTCAGGCGGTGCGCTCTGAATCGATTTCTGAATCTCTGCGGCCAGGGAATCGGAAATTCGTTCATCGGCATCCAGATTCAGAATCCACTGGCAAGATGCCAGGTTCATGGCGTATTGTTTTTGTTCGGCGTATCCCTGCCAGGGATGGGTGAAAACCCGAGCACCGGCGGCAGTGCAGAGTTTCTGGGACCCATCGGTGCTTCCGGAATCCACCACGATCACTTCATCGGCGAATGCCGTGCTTTTCAGCAAAGCCGGTATCCGGTCCGCTTCATTCCGTATAATGACGACGACGCTGATCATGAGGAGAAAGATATCCGATTTTGGATGAGTCTGTCAAACACCGTTGAATCGTCAATGGAGATACGAATGCCGACAACCACGCATTCCATGGGAAATTGAAACCGGCCATGCAGTCGGGCCATATCTTTTTCGGTGGTGGCAAGGGTCGTAGCACCGGAATCGACGGCTGCTTCAAGAATGGTCTGAATATCATCGGCCGAATAGTTGTGATGATCGGGAAATTCTTTAGCTCCGCAGACATCGACGCCCATTTTTTGGAGAGTCCGTTGAAAATCATGGTTGTCTGCGATGCCGGAAAAAGCGAAAAAGTGTTTTCCCATGAACCGTTGATCTTCATTTATGGGGGTATGGGATTGAAATTGAAGGCGTTCTCCAGCGGAAAATTCGGCGGAGAAAAACGGCTCATGAACGGCAAAAAAAACCGGGCGTCCCTTTGCCCAGGAATCTGCAGGGATGCGGAATGGTTTGGAAGAGCGGGTCAGGATCAGTGCATCGCTGTAATTCAAAGCCGAGGCAGGCTCCCGCAAGGTTCCACGCGGCAGGAGGCAACCATTTCCAAAAGGATGCGTTCTGTCGAGCAGAAGCAGATTCAAATCCCGGTAAAGCGGCAGATGCTGAAATGCATCGTCCAGGATCACGACCTGTGCCTGAAACCGCTTTACTGCCTGCCTGCCGGATCGGCACCGGTCACGACCGACCAGAACCGGTATGCCTTTTAAGGATGCCGCCAGCAGAAACGGTTCGTCCCCGGCGGTTTCCGGATCCATCAGAATGGTTTTTCCATCGCTGACAATCCCGCCATGTTTTTCGGCGGAACCTTTGTATCCCCGGCTGATGACGGCCACCCGATATCCCATTTGTTTCAGTCTTTCGGCCAAATAAATGGTCATCGGCGTTTTTCCGGTTCCGCCGATTGTCAGGTTTCCAATGGAGATGACGGCGCAGGGAAGCGTTTTCGATTTCAGAAAACCAGTTGCATAGCCTTTTCTGCGGAGTCGAACGACCGCGCCATAGATTTCGGACAACAATGTCAGAACGATATTTACCAGGATCGGCGCCTGGTTTTTTCCGGTGATGATGGATTCGATCGATTTTCTGGAAAAATTCATTGATGGATAAACTGCCTGATGATGTTCAGGTTTTTTTTCAATGATCCCCGATTCTCCTGCAGAACATGGAACGCATTGTTGCCCATGGTCTGAGAACGTTCAGGATGGGTGAACAGGGTATGGGCGGCCTCGCTCAGCTCTACGGCATCACGAACCACCCAGGCGCCGCCGGCAGCCAGCAGGCGGTTACAGCTTTCGGCCACATCGCGGGTATGGGGACCCATTAAAATCGGTCTGGCGAATGCGGCTGGTTCCAGCGGATTGTGACCTCCGAAATCGAGCAGGCTACCCCCCACAAACGCCACGTCAGAGAGTGCATAGAGGGCATTCAGATGGCCGATGGTGTTCACTACGACCACATCCGGCAAATCGGGTGATGGATTGGTTTCCATTTGTGTCAGCAACTGTGCGGTCATTCCTTTAAAAACCGCCATGCGGCATATCTCGTCCGCCCGTTGGATATCCCGAGGCGCCAGGATCAGGTAAATCGCCGGAATGTTGTTCCTCAGTCGGAAAAATGCTTCCAGGAGAATCACTTCCTCTCCGGGATGTGTGCTGCCGGCAACCAGGCATTGTCGATGGGCCGTTTGGAGAAGAATCTGTCGCAGGCGATGGGTCGTCGATTCAGAAACCAGATCCGATGGCATGTCATATTTCAGATTGCCGGTGACGGCAATCTTGTCCGCATGAAGACCCAGCCCCATAAACCGGCGGGCATCTTCTCCGCTCTGCGTGCAGATCATGGAAAAACAGTGGAATAGGGGCAATGTCCATTTAATGAAACGCCGATATCCTGAAAACGACCGATCCGAAAGCCGGGCATTTACCAGCACGACAGGGATTGCACGTTGTTTCATCTCGAACAGAAAATTGGGCCAGATGTCTGTTTCAACGATCACAACGAGGCCGGGATGAATCCGATCGATCGCGGTGCGGACGGAAAAAATCAGATCGTAGGGAAAATAACACACCGTATCCAGATCGTTTTGCAGTAGACGGCAGGCCATTTCATATCCCGTCAGGGTCGAAGCGGAAAAAACGACCGGTCGATCCGGATAGTTCTGTTTGAGTACTCTGGCCAGTGAAACTGCGGATAAAACCTCTCCGACAGACAAGGCATGAACCCACAATGACTGAGTATCCGGATCGGATGTTTTCAGACTCCGCAGTTCCGGAGCCATAACGATTCCGAGCCGCTGAAGAACGGTTTTGCGCCGCTTCCGAGAGGCGATCACCGAGACCAGAAGCCATGGCATCGCCAATATACTTCCGAAAATCCATAACAGGTTATATGCTATGATCACAGTGATATCTGTCCATTTATTATTTATACCGATCGATCATCATCTGAGCGTTTAGGCAACTCAAAACATACAATCTACCATGATTCATGAAGTTCCGGCAGGGCAATGGTTACGGGTGGAGAATCTAACAGGTTTTGGATGACCCAAACAAATCAGTGCTTGAAACTGCGCTGCCCCGTATACACCATGGAAGCCCCGACTTCGTTACAGGCTTCGATCGACTGATAGTCATTGTCTGATCCGCCCGGCTGGATGACACAGGATACCCCTTCGCTCAGGCCGACATCGATGCCGTCCCGGAACGGGAAAAATGCATCGCTCACCATGGCCGATCCTTTCAATCCGCCATTTTCCGCGGCAACGCGCCTGTCGATTTCGGCTTTCTTTTCAGGGTCTTTCAAGTCGTTATAAGCAATCCCGAGGGTTTCGAAACAATAGCGATCTGAAAGCTTTCGGTACGCCTTGTCTCTGGCGATTTCAGCGACACCGACCCGGTCCTGCTCGCCGGTGCCGATGCCCACTGTTACCCGGTCCTTGACATAAATCACGGAATTGGATGTGACACCTGCTTCGACCAGCCAGCCGAACAGCATATCCTGATATTCTTTTTCCGTAGGCTCGCGCTGGATCGTGTACGTTTTCCCCTTGTAGTCGCAGGCGGCCAATTTTAAATCCGCCTTTATCCTGGCTTGGGGAACAAACGACCACTGAGCCACAAGTCCGCCGTCGATCAGGCTTTTCAAATCCACAAAACGCTGTCCCACAAAATCCTGAAGCCGGGTGATGTTCTGAATGCGAACGACTCTCAGATTCTTTTTGGCCGAGAATATGGCCATGACCCCGTCTTCGAATTCCGGCGCCACCACGACCTCGGCATACTGGTTGCCGATGGCCTCGGCAGTTGCCTTATCTACAGGCCGGTTGACCGCAATGCAGCCGCCGAAGGCCGCCACCCGGTCTGCCATCATGGCTTTGTGGTAGGCATCTGCCAGGATATCGGACTGCGCCACACCACAAGGGTTGTTGTGCTTGACAATGACAGCGGTTGGCGTATCCATGAAATATCTTAGAATATTCAGAGCATTGTCAGCATCGGTAACATTGGTTTTTCCCGGATGTTTGCCGGACTGTATGAGTTCGATATCGGATGCCAGATACCGGCCCGGCAGGATGGTACGGGTTTCTCCAAGAATCAGATTGCCGTTGACCAGCTTGAAAAGCGCCGCTTCCTGGCCGGGATTTTCGCCGTATCGCAGGCCTTTCTGTTCACCCTGAATATCCCACAGCACTTTTTCGTAAAACAGGGTCTGCCGGCCGGTTTCATCGATGAAGCTGATTTCCATACGCGGCGGAAAGTGTTCATCTACAATGGTTTTATACATTTTTTTCAGGTCATCTGCCATGACAGGTCTCCTTGAATTCTATGGCACTATAGACTTTCAGAAAATTCATTTCGCAAGGCAGCAGGGAGGGAATAGGCCTT
>CAYQKZ010000111.1:0-9500 GCA_964418135.1 uncultured Desulfobacterales bacterium | reverse complement strand
GTGGCAATCACGGCCGGTCCGCCTGTATTGGTAATGATCCCCACCCGATTTCCGGCGGGAATGGGTTGTGAGGCAAAGGCCGCCGCTGCCTGGCAGAGCTCTCCTTCATCGCGAAATGTCAAGATACCCAGCTTTTCGAAAATCAGCTCGATGGCAATGTCTGTTTTGGCCAATCCGCCCGTATGAGATGAAGAGGCTTTGGCGCCTTCGGCAGTTCTGCCGGCTTTCATAGCCAGAATGGTTTTTTCGGCAGACACTTTTCGCGCCACATCCATGAACCGCTTGGGATCGGATAGGCTTTCCACATACAAGGCAATGACCCGGGTTCCCGCATCGCTTCCGAAATATTCCAGAATATCCGTGATCGACACATCGCTGGCATTGCCGTTGGATGCATAAATCCGGGTGCCGATGCCCATCTGCGAAAATCCCTGATGGATCAGTTCCCCCACACCGCCGCTCTGCGCCACAATCGAAATGAATCCCGGCTCGGGTCTGGTAAAGGTAAAATTGCAATAGGCTTTCAGCGTGGGGTCTGTATTGATGATGCCCTGACAATTGGGACCGAGAATCCGGATGCCGTATTTTTTGGCGCGTTCCAGAAAATCTTTTTGCAGGGCCGCACCTTCCGGACCGATTTCCGTAAATCCGGCGGAATTGATGATGATGGCCTTGATGCCTTTTTTTCCGCAATCCTCCACCGCAGCCGGAACAAATTTACCGGCAATTACCATGTGGGCCAGATCAATGTCTCCGGGAACATCGAAGATGGAGGGATACGCCTTGACGCCTCGGATGTGGTCGGCCTTGGGATTGATGGGATAAATGGCGCCCGTGTATCCGAAATCGATCAGGTTTTTGATGATCCGGTTGCCGATCGACAGTTCCTTGGCCGAAGCGCCGATCACGGCCACGGATCTGGGTCTGAACAAAGCTTCCAGCATATCATTTCTCCTCGAGTTGTTCGATAAAGGCTTCGACATTGGTTTTGGTCTGTTCGTCGGATACCAGTCGCAGATCGTTGAGGTCCCCGTTGATGGTCAGGCTGGGAATGCCGGTGAGTGCCTCGAGTCGCTGCGGCATGCCGTACCGGCAGTTGGAATTGTTGGGACAGGTTTTCGCATCATGATAAATGATGCCGTCCACCTTGAAAAATTCGAGCATGCGCCGGATGTATTCTTCCTTGGCGTCATCGGCCCGGACGATGAACAGCTCGGTATAGGCCCTGGCCATGCTGGTGAAGGGATCATCCGGATCGAAGGCCGAGAAAATCCAACTGTTGCAGTAGGTCGATGCCAGCACGTTCACCCCGGCTTTGGAAAACAACTCGGAATGATCCCGCAGCCGTCCCCACATGGGCATACCGTCCCAGTACAGCCGGAATCGCTCGGGCTCGACCGCAGCCACTTGATTCTGAATCCGGATTTCGAGTTCAGCCAGCAGTTGTCTGTAATAATCCACCGCCGTCTGGGTGCCCCGCAGCACGACCGCCGGGCCCATGTGAATGGTACCGTCGAAAAACGTGATGGGTGAGGGTTTGCTGGACGCCGTATCCAGCACTTTTTTCCACAGGTCCGAGCATTCCTTGGACAGTGCCAGCACATGACGAAGTTTGTCCATATCGAAAGTGTTTCCGGAAATTTCTTCCAGATCGGAAACCATGGCTTTCATCTGGCTGGCAATGGAGGCAACATGGGAATCGCCGACATCCTTGACCCCCCGGTGCGTGTGGATTCCCAGCAGCGGCACCTTGAATTCCGCGGCATACCAGGCAAACCAGTCCTGTACATCCCGGCATTGATTCGTGTTGTAAACCAGCACATCGGGCCGGGGCACCCGGTCGATTCCCGGATAGGCCCGTGACAGCGGCGTGACCCCTTTCATGTAGGCGCCGACATCGGCCGTAAGATAGGAGCAGATTTCCGGTGAATACCCGCTGGCATTGGCAATCGGAATCACATCGGTGGCCATGCGGGTAGCGCCCAGCATGGCGCCGTGGTTTTCCGGAAAATGCACCAGAAAGCCCATGGCTCTTAGAATTTCCGCCGGGCCCACACTCGTACACCAGGCGATTTTTCGGCTGCGGGATTTATCCGCCTCGTTCAGCTCATAAAAATACTCGGACATATAGCGGTTCATCTGAACCGTTGCCTCAATTTTTTTTCGAACCACTTTTTTTTCTTCAGCCATATCTTTACCTTTCACATTTATCGATGTATCAAGCCAAGGAAAAATGAAGGGCTTGGTTCTATCTTCGTCCACTATTTTAAGTTATGAAAATAGCCCGGCAATGAATTGCCGGGTTATTTTCGATTGGAGTGGGCCAAGTTAGAACCAAGCCCATATCTTCTTTATTTATATCCTGTTTATCCTGTCCATCCATGTGAATAAATATTTCCTGCTCCGGGAGATTATTTCATCTGAGTTGCCTGATCCCGATATTCCAGGGCGAACAGAGCCGCTCCAAGGGCGCCGGTCAACTGCGGAAATTCCGGGACCAGCACGGGCCTGCCGATCATTTCCGATGTCATTTTAACCAGATAGTCGTTGTGCGCCACAACCCCTCCGGTCATGACCACATGTTCGGTCAGCGAGTCCATTTCCATAACCCGTTTGATGACCGAATGAAACAGCCCTTTGACGATATCGGGCACTTTTTTTCCGGATCGGATCTTTTCGAGAACTTCGGTTGCGGAAAAAACCGTGCAGAAACTCCCCAGTTCCACCATTTTCTCGGACTGTCGGGCCAGCCCGTCCAGATTTTCCAGCGGGATATCCAGACGCAGCGACATTTCTTCGAGAAAGGCCCCGGTGCCAGCGGCACATTTTCGGTTCATCTTGAAACTGAGGCGTTTGCCGGCTTCATCCAGTTTGATGATCTTGTTGTCCTGCCCCCCGATATCGATGATCGAAATGGCGCGGGAAAAATAACGATAGCAGCCTCTGGCATGGCAACTGATCTCGGTTTTGGAATTCCGTGCAATGGCCACGTTGTTTCTGCCGTATCCTGTGGACATTGCATTGGAAATCTGTCCGACCGTCCGGCCCGCCATATCCAGGGCCTGATCGAGACACCGGCTGGAGGATTCCTCGAAATCCGTACCGGATTTGATCACGGCCCGGCCGATGATCCGCTCATCGCCGTCGATGATGATCACTTTGGTGCGCGATGCGCCGACATCGATACCGGCATAAGCCGGTTGTGTAGAATGCATAGAATTGTTTCCATCAATTGGTATGAATCATTTACAGTTTGGATTCGATAGCCTTGACCAGAGAACGGATCATAATGTTATAAGGAGTTTCGATACCGGCCTGGGCCCCATATTCGATAAATTTGCCGTTCATGTAATCGATCTCGGTCCGGCGCTTGTTTTCGATGTCCATCAGCATGGAAGGTTTGTGATTACCGGCCTTTCTCATATATTCGACAGCTCCCGGATAATAGTCCCATCCGAGATTGATTTCATTGGCTCTGGCCACCTTGACACATTCCTTGATCAGGGCATCGACAATCTGAAACACGATGGGATCTCCCATGGCCTCGGCCATGGTCAGGCCGGTCACCGCGCAGACCGGATTCATACAGGCATTCAGAATCCCTTTTCGCCAGACCATCGAAATGATACTGTCGGTATGCCGGGTCTGCAGACCGGCTATACTCAGCGCATCGGCAATGGCAACGGCCGCCGGCTTGGAATCCGGGTCCATTTCCTGAATGTAATGAGGCGGATGATGAAACGGCATCCGGACATGGCCCGGCTTGACCAATCCGCATCCGTAATTGACGACGGCCCGCATGACTGCCTTGCGGCCAAGCACCTTGGCGATTTCCAGTTCCGTATCGATTCCGTTCTGCCAACTGATGATGTACATGTTTTCCCGGTAAAACGCCTCGATGGCGGAAGAAATCAGCGGAAGCACATTGGCCTTGACCGTAATGAAAATCACATCCGGCGGATTGTCCGCCAGCTCGTCGATCTGTGTGCAGACCCGCGGAACGGACTGCTGAAGATTTTCCGCCCCCTCGATCAGAATGCCGGGGCGGATTGCAGGTTCGATCAATGCAGGAACGACGTCGCACAGGGTTACGTCATATCCGCCTCTGGCAAGAAAAGCCGCTACGATACATCCTACAGGACCTGCCCCGATAATCGCAAAGGTTTTAGGGCAAAAGGCCGGTTTTTCGTCCATGGTGTTTATCCTCCCCGTTGTTGTCGGAACATCAGCTCTCGGTTATCAGGATGCCGAACGCTTCGGCATCCAGCAGTTTGATCCCATTGGCCAGAAGAATGTCGATGGCCCGGTCGTTGTCGCTGAAACGAAAAATCATGACCGCGTTGTTGGCGGACATGCCGATGAATGCATACATATACTGGACATTGATTCTGGCATCCATGAGCGGTTTGAGTACCGCAGACAGTTTTCCGGGTTTGTCTTCGATTTCGACGGCCACCACGTCATCGATTCTGGCCGGCATGTGATTTTCCATCATGATCCGGCGGGTTTTGGGAAGATCGGACACCAGGAGCCGGAGCATGCCGAAATCGCCGCTGTCCACCAGATTCAATGCCCGAAGGTTGATTCCGGCTTCTCCGAGGATTCGGGTGATTTCATACAACCGGCCCGGAGAGTTTTCGATGGAAATGGATATTTGTTTTAATTTCATGCACTGGACTCCTTTCTGTTATATTGGGCTTTCTGGAGATCACAACTCGTCAAATAAAAACAAACAATGATCACAATTTAATCACATTGTAACTATTAACTGATTAATAGGCAGGATATAACCATAAGTCAAGAAAAAAAGACATATTCAATCCAATGAATTAAATTCATAAAACCGAAAACTCCCTCCCCCAGCGGGAAAGGGTCGGGGTGGGGGATTCAAAAGCGCAGCGTGTTCTCTGTTGAAGTATATCCATAAACTGCATTGCAAATAAAGTATAAACTACGTATAAACCATGATACAGCCTTCCCGTTCGGAAGAAGCGCACAAATTACGAAAGCGGATAATTCATGATGCATCAACAGCGTTCGGTATTTTGACAAGACATATGAGCAGCCAATGTCAATACAGATGGATTCCTGTCACATATCAATGAATGCGCATCAGAAATCAGATGATTATCTGGCAAGGATCACAGGAATCTTCGATCATCCGGTGGCTTTTCCCTCCTTTATAGATGAAATCCCGCTCGGATTGGCCGTTCTGAACGAAAACAGACAAGTCGTTCTGTTGAATCGAACCCTCGAAGGCCTGAGCGGATATTCACGAGAAGAAGCCCGCGGAATCCCATGCACCTATATTCTACGCAGCAACGCCTGCATAGACAATTGTCCGGCCTTGGCCATGCAGGATACAGCCGATGCTGTCTGCACGGAAGCCAACATCATCAACCGGGACCGCCAGAAAATCCCCGTGCGCATCACATTTTCCGTCATTCGGGATATCGCCGGCCGCACCGTCGGGTATCTGGAAGCTGTCGAAGATATCCGGCTGCTGCGGTCCCTGAATGGTAAGGAAGACCATGCCTATGCTTTCGGCCGGATTATCGGCCGCAGCCCTCAGATGGAACAGATTTTCCGCATCCTTCCGGTCATCGCACAATCGGATTCTTCCGTGCTGATCACCGGTGAGACGGGCACCGGAAAAGATTTTCTCGCGGAGGCCATCCACCAAGGCTCCCAGCGGGGAAAAGATCCCTTCATCAAGATCAATTGTGGCGCGCTGCCGGAAACACTGCTTGAATCCGAACTGTTCGGGCATCAGAAAGGTGCCTTTACCGGTGCCGTCGAAAACAAGCCCGGCCGATTCAGAATAGCCCATAACGGTACCCTGTATTTGACCGAAATCGGAGACCTGCCAATGCCGCTCCAGGTAAAACTGCTGACCTTTCTGGATGACAAAATCGTCTTTCCCCTGGGTGGTACCAAAGGATTTCAGGTCAATGTCCGCGTGATCGCCGCCACCCATCGGAATCTGGGACAGATGGTCCGGGAAGGCCGTTTCCGGGAAGATCTGCTGTTCCGGCTCAATGTGGTTCGCCTGCATCTGCCGCCGGTCCGGGAGCGCGGAGATGATATCCGCCTGCTGCTGGATCATTTTCTACGCTCGTATCTGACCCGTTTGAAAAAACCCATCAAGGGATTTTCCACCAAAGCGATTCGCCTGCTTCTGGATTATACCTACCCCGGCAATGTCCGGGAGCTTCGCAATATCGTCGAATATGCTGTCAATATCTGTGAAGAAGATCAGATTCTGCTCAAACATCTGCCGGCCTATCTTACCGATCCCAGCGCCAGAGACTGGGACAGAAAGGCCGAGACCGAACCGCAACCATCCGGACTATCGGAACCCCAGGCCGACATATCCGAAAAAGACTGGGCCTCTGCAGAACGAACGATGATTATGAATGCTCTGCTGAAGACCAGGGGACGACGAACCCAGGCGGCCGAAATCCTGGGATGGGCGCGCAGTACGCTGTGGCGAAAAATGAAGCATTATGGATTGGCAGATGCCGAATAAACAGCTGAATTCGGACAGGCGGAACCACCAAAGCACCGAACGGAAGACTTGAAAATGATCAAGAAAGTCCTGATATGCCTGTATGGAAACGATGTCGCCCCCCGGTTCGATCTGACCACTGAAGTTTTCATCGCCTCCATTGGGCCGGAAAATCGGATCGAAGATGAAAAATCCGTGGTACTGCCCCGGGCTTCGGCAGAGGAATTGTGCCATATGATTCTGACCGCAGATATTCAAACGGTCATCTGCTGCGGCATTGAAGAAGAATATTACCAGTATCTGACATGGAAACGAATTCATGTACTCGATTCCGTGATCGGGCCCTGCGATCGGGTTCTCGATGCGTTCACCCAGGGAGCGCTTCAGTCCGGAGCCATCTTCTATGATACACTTTAGATCGATGAACTCGTCCTGAAGCTGACCGCTCTGTAATTGTTATACTTTTTATCCCCCGCCCTGGCCCTCCCCCGCTTTCATCCCGATCATTTTTCGATTGACACCGTTGATTCTTTCGTTTATTAAAAAAACCGACTGAGTACTCAGTTTAATTTTAAGGATTTGCCGATGAAAAAAAAAGAGATCATTCTTCGGGCGGCCATGCAGCTTTTTGCTAGAAAAGGTTTCAAAGACACGTCCATGGCCGAGCTGTCCAAAACCACCGGTGCTGCGGAAGGCACAATTTTTTACCATTTCAAAACAAAGCAGGATATCTTTCTGGAAATTCTGAAAACCGCCAAGGAAGAAATTCTGTCCGAATTCGACCGATATACGGAAAACAGGCAATTTGAAACCGGTATCGAGATGATGGAAGGCGCCATTTCCTTTTATCTGTATCTGGCCGGGCAGAAAGAAGATTTCTTTCTGCTGCTTCACCGCCGATATCCGTACGAACTGGCGGAAGTCCATTCCGTCTGCCGGGAACATCTCGAGTCCATTTACAACTGCTTTGTGGACATTTTCGAACAGGCCATTCTCGCCGGCCAGGCCGATGGAACGATCGCTTCCCTGCCTGCCAGAAAAACCGCGATGATCGTTTTTTCGATGGTGGACGGGCTGGTGCGCTTCCATCTCTACCATCTCTACGATGCCGGCGCCCTGTTCAACGAACTGATCGCATCCTGCAGGAGGATGCTGGAAAACAAACCCGTTACAGGATAGGTGGCATACATGTACAAGCGATTTTTCCCATTTTTGATCTGGTTTGAAAACTACTCGGCATCGGAACTCAGAGCCGATGCGCTGGCCGGGCTCACGGTGGCGCTCGTTCTGATTCCGCAATCCATGGCCTATGCCCAACTGGCCGGCCTGCCCCCTTATTACGGTCTGTACGCATCGTTTCTTCCACCCATGATAGCTTCTCTCTTCGGCTCCAGCCGTCAGTTGGCAACCGGACCGGTAGCCGTGGTCTCTCTGATGACATCCGCGTCTCTGGCACCGTTGGCCACTGCAGGCAGTGAAGGGTATATCGTCTATTCCGTACTGCTGGCACTGATGGTGGGCATTTTTCAACTCAGCCTCGGTGTCCTCAGACTGGGCCTGGTAGTCAATTTTCTATCTCATCCGGTGGTCAACGGATTCACTAATGCCGCCGCCATCATCATCGCCACCTCTCAGCTTTCCAAATTATTCGGTGTCAATGTGGACAACGCCCCCCATCATTATGAAACCATCATCAAAGTCGTCCAGGCTGCCATGCATTACACCCACTGGCCCTCACTGGCAATGGGCGTGCTGGCTTTCTTCATCATGTACGGACTGAAACGAACAGCGCCCCGAATCCCCAATGTACTCGTGGCTGTTGTCATCACCACGCTCCTTTCATGGACCATGCATTTCGAGCATGATGTCAGCATCAACATTTCTGCCATCAACTCCAAAAGGGCGCTTGAAATGATGGATAAATTCAATGCCGCCGTCAATTCCCTGGGCCCCATCGCAGAGCAGCGGACCGACATCAATAAACAGATTGAAGCGGCCAAGCAAAAACAGGATGTTTTGGCTACATTGGAAGCGAAGCATCAGGATACAATGCTTTCCACAAAGAGCGATCTGATCAATTACGACGTGCAGATATATCGTGAAGAAATCCGCAATTTTCTTTTTGTCGGTGCCCCACAGGCCGATGGGTCCCTGAAATATTTTCCCAAAGACAACCGGCCACCGGATATCCAGATCGACGGTCGGACATGGCGGATCCGTATCGGAAATTCGCCGCTGAATCCGGATAAAATCCGGATGACCGGCGGCGGCGAAGTCGTCGGAACCGTTCCCAAGGGACTGCCGGCATTCACCTTTCCAGCCATTCGTATGAACGTCATCGGTCAACTCTTTCCCTATGCCGCCATCATCTCCCTTCTCGGATTCATGGAAGCCATTTCCATCGCCAAGGCCATGGCCGGAAAAACCGGACAGCGGCTGGACCCCAATCAGGAGCTGATCGGTCAGGGACTGGCCAACATCCTGGGAGCCATCGGTAAAAGTTATCCCACGTCGGGTTCCTTTTCCAGATCCGCCGTCAACCTTCAGGCAGGTGCCGTGTCCGGCCTTTCCAGTGTTTTTACCAGTATCGCCGTGGTGATCGCCTTATTCTTTTTCACCCCCCTGCTCTACCATCTGCCCCAGTCCGTTCTGGCTGCTGTCATCATGCTGGCTGTCGTTGGCCTCATCAATATATCCGGTTTTGTCCATGCCTGGAAAGCACAGAAATACGACGGCGCTATTTCCATCATTTCCTTTATCTGCACCCTGTGGTTTGCGCCGCATCTGGATAAGGGGATCATGGTGGGCGTCAGTCTCTCGCTGATGGTTTTTCTGTACAAAAGTATGCGCCCAAATGTCGCCTCCCTGGCCAGAGATGAAGATGATGCGCTTCGCTGTGTAACGACCCACGGCCTGCATGAATGCAAATATGTTTCCATGATCCGGTTTGACGGGCCCTTGTTTTTTGCCAATTCCAGTTATCTGGACGATC
>CAYQKZ010000110.1:0-9500 GCA_964418135.1 uncultured Desulfobacterales bacterium | reverse complement strand
ATTCCGTGGTGGCAGACTCCGCACCCGCTGCATCGGCATATGCCACCGGCGTCAGGACCAGCGACAAGTTTATCAGCACAGGCCCTCAGAAAAACACATTGTCCTGTGTTCCGATACCGGATGAAGCCCTGCAGTACAGGCCCCTTGCCACTGTTCTTGAAGGCGCAAAATTACTGAAAAAAGCCACGGGCGTGGTCTCCACATCCCGGGTGTCGCACGCTACGCCAGGCGCATATATATCACATTCCGCATCGCGCAGTCTGGAGCATGACATGATGGAGCAGGCGGTCTATCAGAATCTGGATGTGGTACTCGGCGGCGGAAAAGGACTGCTTCTGCCCAAAGACCTGAACGGGAAACGCCCGGATGGTGAAAATCTTTTATCGGTACTCCGAGATCAGGGATATCAGATTGCCGAGACGCAGGAAGACCTTGCCCATATCAAATATGGAAAGGTCTTCGGGATGTTTGCGGACAGTCACATGGATGCGGAGATCGACAGGGCCCGAAATCACCCTTCTCAGCCCACATTGCGGGAAATGACCGAAAAAGCGATCGACATCCTCTCTCAGGATAAAAACGGCTTCTTCCTGATGGTGGAAGGCAGCCAGATCGACTGGGCCTGTCATGCCAATGATCCGGCATATTTACTTGGTGATATGCTGGCCTATGACCAGGCGGTACAGGCCGCGCTGGATTTTGCCCGAAAAGACGGCCGAACTCTGGTGATTGCGCTGTCCGATCACAATACCGGCGGATTTTCCATTGGAAATGTTGCCAGCAATGGGAATTACAGCCAGATGAAACAGGAGGCATTGTTGAACCCGTTCCGAAATATGAAAAGCACTGCGGGAGATATATGGAAAAAAATCGAAGAACAGAAGACATCGGAAAATTTAGTCAACATTGTCCAATCGAATTGGGGAATGACCATAACGGCAGCCGATGCATCCGCAATTTTCAAACTGGCCGAAACCTATAAGGATGAACCGTTTTATGCCGTCGGAGAATATCTCAGCGCAAAATACACATTTGCCGGATGGACCACACATGGGCATTGCGGCGGAGACGTTCCGCTGTTTGCATTCGGTCCGGGCAAGCCGTCCGGTCTTCTGGACGCTCCGGCCATTGCAACTGTCTGCGCCAGGAGTATGGGGCTGAATCTGAACCGTCTCAATCAGCGTCTCTTTGTAGATGCCACTAAAGAATTCGATTCGGTAACGATCGACACGTCCCAACCTGAAAATCCCGTGGCACAAATCACATTTCAGGGGAAAACAGCCCTGCTGCCCATCAACAAAAATCGGCTGGAGATGAACAACAAACTGTATCGGCTGGAGGGTGTCGTGGTCTATGTTTCCACAACTCAGAAAGTTTACGTTCCGCGTCAGGCCGTCCAGTTGATCAAAGGGATCAAAAAAAGCCTGCCATCCCTGCATTGATTACAGAGCCGGAGCATTCCAAGACAATTCCGGCCGAAATCCATTGGCCATACATCCCGATACTTCATTGTTTTCTGGATTATGAGAATTATAGGGACGACTTATCCGAACGATCAAAGATATTTTTTTGAAGCGACCCGAACATTGTCACTTGAATAGATATTCAAAATCAAGCTCCGAACTGCCCTCAAATTCTATTTGACATCTATCCGCTGACAGTTCAAATATACCTATGTCTATCATTTCAACTTTTTCCCTGTTGTCTATTATAACATCAGGGACATGATTCCTTATACAGTAATTTTTATTCATTTTGGAGGATTTCCATGTCTGTCAAACGTATTCACAACTTCAACGCCGGACCAGCAGCCCTTCCGCTGCCGGTTTTACAGGAAATCCAGGAATCGTTTCTGGATTTCAAGGGATCCGGCATGTCCATCACCGAAGTCAGTCACCGGTCTAAATGGTTCGATGACGTCATCAACGATGCCGCATCCAGAATCCACAGATTGCTGAAGCTGGATGACACCTATCATGTCCTGTTTCTACAGGGCGGTGCCAGCATGCAGTTTGCCATGATTCCCATGAATTGTCTATCAGACACGGACTCTGCCGATTATGTGAATACCGGCACCTGGGCCACCAAGGCCATTCAGGAAGCCCAGCTTCTGGGAAAAAACATTCAGGTCGTGGCTTCTTCGGAAGATCGCAACTTTTGCTATATTCCTGAGAACATTACCTTCAGCCGGAACCCGGCCTATGTCCACATCACCTCCAACAATACCATCAAGGGCACCCAGTGGGCGGCCTATCCGGATGCCCAGGGCGCACCGCTGGTGGCCGACATGTCCTCGGATTTCATGAGCCGGCCGTTCGACGTCAAGCCTTTCGGTCTGATCTATGCCGGCGCCCAGAAAAACATCGGACCTGCCGGGGTCTGCCTGGTCATCATCCGGGAGGATATGTTGCAGCGTACACCCAAAAATATCCCCACGATGCTGAAATACACGACCCATTCCGCCAAAAATTCCATGTACAACACGCCACCGTGTTTTGGGGTATATACCATTCAGCTTGTCATGAAATGGCTGGAAGAAACCATCGGCGGATTGGAAGCCATGGATATCATCAACCGGAAAAAAGCCGCCTGCCTGTATGATTTAATGGACAAGAGCCATTTTTATAAAGGAACCGCCGATCTTTCCAGCAGGTCTCTGATGAACGTCACGTTTCGGCTGCCTTCGGAAGACCTCGAAAAGCAATTCGTTCAGGAAGCTCAGGCCAACGACTTCGGCGGTCTGAAGGGACATCGTTCGGTCGGTGGGTGCCGGGCTTCCATCTACAATGCCACCACACTGGCATCGGTTCAGGCATTGGCGAATTTCATGCTTGAATTTGAAAGAAAAAACGGATAGATAGAAACCTCGGACCACACGAAAATATATTTATTCACGACCAGATAACCCCCTCTCCCTCCGGGAGAGGGCCGGGGAGAGGGATATCCATCCCTCTCCTTTTTTTGCAAAACATCCTGTTATTTTAAACATAACGAATCATGAAAGGAGACTTGACTATGGATCAAATTCTGAGGATCGACATGGGTGCTGAAAACGGCCCCGCTATCCGGATTGAACCCGTCGGAGATTATGCCGGTCTCGGTGGACGTGCCATGACATCTGCGGTTGTCTCCAAAGAAGTGCCGCCGCTGTGTCATCCCCTGGGCGCAGACAACAAGCTGGTGATCGCTCCAGGCATGCTGAGCGGTTCGGCTGCAGCCATGTCCGGACGGCTGTCTGTCGGTTGCAAAAGCCCGTTGACCGGCGGGATCAAAGAAGCCAATTCCGGAGGTCAGGGCTCCCAGGTGCTGGCCAGGCTCGGTTTTGCCGCTATTATTATCGAGGGAAAACCCGCGGACGATACCCTTTACAGAGTATTCATCAACAAGGACGGTGTTAAGATCACGGCTGATAACAGCCTGAAAATGCTTGGCAACTATGCCCTGGTTGATAAGATCAAGGCAGCGTATGGAGACAAGGTAACCTGTATTTCCGTAGGCCCTGCCGGCGAGATGAAAATGGCCGCCGCAACGGTAGCCATAACGGACATGGAGCAGCGCCCCACTCGCCATGCCGGACGCGGTGGCGTAGGTGCGGTCATGGGGTCCAAACAAGTCAAGGTCATTGTTCTGGACGATACGGGGCTGCCCATGCGCAGCCCGAAAGATATCGAAAAATTCAAGGAAGCCAACAAGAATTTCGTTCTGGGACTGCGCAAACATCCGGTTACAGGAGAAGGTCTTCCTGCCTATGGCACCAATGTGCTGACCAACGTGATCAACGAAGCCGGCGGCTATCCGACACACAATTTCAAGGAAGGTCAGTTTGCCGGCGCTTCTAAAATCAGTGGTGAAACCCAGGCCGAACTGGAAAAATCAAGAGGCGGCAACCCCACGCATGGCTGCCACAAAGGGTGCGTGATCCGCTGCTCCGGGATTTTTCTGGACAAAGCCGGAAATTTTCTGACCAAACAGCCGGAATATGAAACCGTCTGGGCCCATGGCGGCAATTGCGGTATCGATGATATAGACGCCATTGCCATGATTGATCGACTCGATGATGACTTTGGGCTGGACACCATCGAAATGGGGGCGACAATTGCCGTTGCCATGGAGGCAGGAGTAGCCAGATTCGGCGATGCCGAAGCCGCCATCAACCTGATCAAGGAAGTTGGCCGGGGAACGCATCTGGGACGCATTCTCGGAAACGGTGCCGGACTGACCGGAAAGGTGTTTGGCATCGAAAGGGTGCCTGTGGTCAAGAACCAGTCCATGCCGGCCTATGATCCCCGTGCAGTCCAAGGCATGGGCGTTACATATGCAACCTCCACCATGGGGGCCGATCATACCGCAGGCTATGCGGTGACGGCGAACATTCTGGGTGTCGGCGGAAACGTCAATGCCCTGAAACCCGAAGGCCAGATCGAACTGTCCCGAAACCTTCAAATTGCCACCGCCGCCATCGATGCCACCGGTATGTGCCTATTCATCGCTTTTGCCATTCTGGATCAGCCGGATACCTTTCAGTCGCTGGTGGACATGATCAGTGCGTTTACCGGACAGAATCTGACGGGTGACGACGTTGTGGCTCTGGGAAAATCCATCTTGACCAACGAGAGGGATTTCAATATCAGGGCTGGTTTTTCGAGTAAGGATGACCGGCTTCCGGAATACTTCAAGAAAGAATCTTTGATGCCGCACAACATTACATTCCAGGTCGAAGACAAGGAACTGGACCAGATATTCAACTGGTAACCGCCGTAATTCCCATCCCCTCCCGCCCCTCCCCCGCCGGGGAGGGCATTGTCGTGCGCCGACGATTCGTTATCGTTTCACTTCGAATACAGCCCAAAGCAGCTTAACTTTTGACTTCACATCCGTATTTTGTTATTCAGCAGGTGATTGTTTCTTGTAAGGGTGTGCTTTGTTCAGATAATGGATTTTGTTCATACCACGCTGTCAACCAACCGATACCAAGGAGGAACGCTCATGGGTAAAAAAACTGCGGTACTGATCACGACTCTTATATTTTTATTGACCGGCGCAGCGATGGCTGCCGGACCCAAATCCGGAGGTACGCTGATTTTCGGACGCGGTGGAGATAGCGTGGGGCTGGACCCCGCCTATGAAACAGACGGCAATTCGTTCATGATCTGCGACAATGTGCTTGAAGCCCTGGTGGAATATGCCGACGAAACCACCGCCATCGAGCCGGGTCTGGCGGAATCCTGGGACATCGCTCCCGACGGCAAGACATATACCTTTCACCTGCGAAAAGGGGTTAAATTCCATGACGGCACGCCGTTCAATGCCGATGCAGTCGTCTTTTCCCTCGGCAGACAGATGAAAGAACGAAAAATCAAGTTTTTCGGTAAAGGCTGGGAAATTCCTGCCCAGGAAAAAACGCCCGAATACTGGGTAACCATGGAAATGGACAATACCGTCGATAGCATTGAAGCCACCGATGACGATACTGTCATTTTCAAATTGAAAAGGGTCGAAGCCCCGTTTTTGGCCAATATGGGAATGGATTTCGCCGATATCATCAGCCCGACGGCTTTCGTGAAAAACCCAAAGGAATTCATACGCAACCCGGTTGGAACCGGCCCTTTCAAATTCGTCAAATGGGTAAAGGATGACCAGATTCTTCTGGAGAAAAATGCCGACTACTGGGATAAAAAAGGCGGTCCTTACCTGGATAAGCTCGTTTTCCGTGCCATTCCGGATAGCTCTGTCCGTTTTCTGGAACTGAAAGCCGGCAGTATTCATATCTGTCAGTTCCCGAATGCTGCCGACGTTCCCATGGCAGCCAAAGATCCCAATCTCGTGCTGATCTCTCAGCCCGGCATGAATATCGGCTATCTGTCCTTCAACCACACCAAACCCCTGTGGCAGAATCTCCATATGCGGAAAGCCATTGTTTACGCCATCAACCGGAAAGCCATTGTGGACAATATTTACCAGGGCATGGGGCAGGTCGCCAAAAATCCCATTCCGCCTACCATGTGGGGATATAATGACGCGATTCAGGATTATCCCTATGATCCGGAAATGGCCAAGAAGGAGCTGGAACAGGCTGGTTTTCCCGGCGGCAACGGACTTCCGGAAATCACGCTGTGGTCCATGCCGGTTGCCAGACCCTACAATCCCGAAGGCTTGAAGGTCGGAGTGGCCATGATTTCGGATCTGGCCAAAGTCGGCATCAAAGCTCGCATTGTCAGCTACGACTGGGGCACCTATCTGAAACGTCAAAAGGAACAGCCTGAAGATATGGACCTTTTCCAGCTCGGTTGGACCGGCGACAACGGTGATCCAGACAATTTCCTGGCGGTTCTTTTTGATGGACTGGCATCTACATCCGTTCGAACCCAGTGGAAAAACGAGGAATACCACAACTTGATGCTGGAGGGAAAACAAACCGTCGATCAGGCCAAACGGGCGGAAATCTATAAGAAATCCCTTCAGATCATTCATGACGAAGTGGGTACCATCTGTGTGGCGCACTCCACCGTCGTCAGTCCCCAGCTAAAAAACGTCCATAATTTCAAACTCCATCCCACCCAGTCCATGCGCATGAAAAATGTCCGGCTGGAATAGTCGTCGATCGTGGTCTTCTGCACGATGACAATCTGTGATTCCCTTAACGCCCTCTCCCTGTGGGAGAGGGCCGGGGCAAGGAATCCAAAGGGGTCGATGATCTCATGCCTGCCTATATTATCCGACGCATATTGATGCTCTTCCCCACCCTTCTAGGGGTATCCATCATCGTTTTCCTCATGCTTCACATCACCCCCGGCGATCCGGCCGAACTGATGCTGGGAGAACGTTCCACTGAAGCGGCGATTCAGGAAATCCGCGAACATCTCGGGTTGAACAAGCCCCTTCATGTTCAGTATGGCTTGTTCATCAGCCGACTCCTTCAAGGTGATCTCGGCGAAACCATCATGACCCGGCAAAAGGTCTGGATCGAAGTCAAGGAACGTTTCCCCGCCACCATCGAGCTGACTGTGGCCGCCATGCTCATCAGTTGTTTTTTCGGGGTGATTTTCGGCATCGTTTCAGCCATCCGGCAGCATTCGGTTTTTGATTACCTGAGCATGATCGGTGCGCTGATCGGCGTCAGCATGCCCATTTTCTGGCTGGGCCTGGTGCTGATGCTCATCTTTTCCCTGTTTCTCGGATGGCTTCCGATGTCCGGCCGGCTGACGATCGGTGTGGATCTGGACGTCAAAACCCAATTCTATATTCTCGACGCCATTTTGACGGGAAACGGGATCGCTTTTAGAGATACGCTCTGGCATCTGACGCTTCCGGCCGTTACCTTGAGCAGCATCCCCATGGCCATTGTGGCCCGAATGACCCGATCCAGCATGCTCGACGTAATGCGGCAGGATTACATCAAGACTGCCAAGGCCAAGGGACTTTCCGAATTCAAAGTGGTAATCAAGCATGCGTTACGAAATGCCTTGATTCCTGTTGTCACCACTATCGGGCTTCAGTTCGGCATTCTTCTGGGCGGTGCGATCTTAACGGAAACGATTTTTGCCTGGCCAGGTGTCGGTAAATGGATGTTCGATGCGGTCATGAAGCGCGATTATGCCGTGATTCAGGGCGGCACGCTGTTTATCGCCTCCACATTTATCGTCATCAATCTGATTGTGGATGTGCTGTACGCGGTAATCAATCCCAGAATCAGCGTCAGATAAGATCCGCCAAAACATTCGAAACCCCTTCCCCCGGCGGGGGGAGATCGGTAGAACTGTTGCTGACAGGTGAATATGAATCCAACGCCCACTATACGTCCAACTAAAAATCCCGAAGATCGACATCCATTGATCGATCAGATCGAACAGCTCTGGCGGAACAAAACCGCTGTTGCCGGGTTTTTCATCGTGCTTCTCTTTATCCTTACCGCTCTGTTCGCGCCGATCCTGAGTCCTCACAGTCCGGTCGAGGCGTCTCTCTACGATCAGCTCAAACCGCCGGTCTGGTATGAAACCGGAACCTGGAAACATATCCTGGGAACCGACGATCTGGGCCGGGATATTCTCTCCCGTTTGTTTTACGGAGCCAGGGTCTCCTTGATGGTGGCGGTTTTCAGCGTGGGTGTGGCATTCTGCATCGGATCCATTCTGGGAGCCCTGGCCGGATATTATAAAGGTTTCCAGGACAACCTTATCATGCGCTCCATGGATATTCTGCTGGCTTTTCCCCACATTCTGCTGGCCATTGTTATGGTTGCGTATCTGGGGCCCAGTCTGCAAAACGCCATGCTGGCGATCGGCATCATCTACATTCCCCGTTATGCACGCATTGTCCGGGCTTCTGTTCTGGAAGAATGTGAAAAAGACTATGTCACCGCATCCCGGGCCATCGGCGCGAAAAACATGCGGATCATTTTTACAACCATTTTTCCCAACTGTCTGGGTCCCCTTATCGTTCAGACCACCCTTGGATTTGCTTCGGCGATTCTGGATGCCGCTGCCTTAAGTTTTCTGGGGCTCGGTGCCCAGCCCCCGACGCCCGAATGGGGTGCAATGATTGCCGAAGGTCGATCCATGGCGCTTCGGGCGTGGTGGGTCATGACCATACCGGGCCTGTCCATACTGGTTGCGGTGTTAGGGTTCAATCTGTTCGGTGACGGACTTAGAGACGTTCTCGATCCGCGGTTGAGAGACTGACGGGGAATTTCAAAGGTATCCATGGAACCAGATCGACCGGTTGTTGATATTCAGCATCTGAAAACCTATTTCTATGTGCGGGGACACATTGCCAAGGCTGTCGATGATGTCAGCCTGACGATCCCTTCCGGCCAGACGCTCGGCCTGGTCGGGGAATCGGGCTGCGGCAAAAGTGTTACCGCGCACTCGATTATCCGACTGGTCCCCGAACCTCCGGGGAAAATCGTCGGCGGGTGTATCGATTTCCGGGGAACCGATCTGCTGACGCTCTCCGAACCCCAGATGCGTAAAATCCGGGGCAACCGGATATCCATGATATTTCAGGAACCCATGACATCGTTGAATCCGGTGTATTCTGTCGGAGATCAGGTAGGAGAATCCATTCACATCCATCAGAAATTCTCCGGTAAGGAGGTCCGGAACCGGGTCATCGAGATGTTCCGGCTGGTGGGTATACCAGCGCCGGAAAAACGTGTGAACGACTACCCCCATCAGATGAGCGGCGGTATGCGTCAGCGGGTCATGATTGCCATGGCACTGGCCTGCAATCCACAACTGATGATTGCCGATGAACCCACCACCGCTCTCGATGTCACGATACAGGCGCAAATCCTCGACTTGATGAACGAACTCAAATCCGAGATCGGCGCATCCATTCTCTTTATCACCCACGATCTCGGGGTCATCGCCGAAATGGCTCAGCATGTGGCCGTCATGTACGCGGGAAAAGTCGTGGAGCATGCGGATGTCGCTTCTCTGTTCGCCCATCCAAAGCATCCCTATACCGTCGGGCTTCTTCAGTCCATTCCCATCCTGGGACGA
>CAYQKZ010000109.1:6116-9539 GCA_964418135.1 uncultured Desulfobacterales bacterium | reverse complement strand
TCTGGCCATCACCCGGCAAAACGTGGTTCATGCCGTGTGCTATCTGGTGATTTCCTTTATGGGGACTGCGGTGATTTTCTACATTCTGGGCGCGCCGCTGCTGGCCGCGCTGGAAGTCCTCATTTATGCCGGCGGCATCATGGTGCTGTTTCTGTTTGTGATCATGATGATCAAAGATCAACAGAGCCCGATGGCCGATTTTAGTTCAATCCGCATCAAAAAATGGCTTCCCGCCGTGATACTGGCCGGAGTCAGCACAATCTTGGCCGGGGTTCTCGTATTCGCTGATCCCGGAAACCGGCTGCGCCCGCCGGCGGTGATGGGCACGCCGCAGGAATTCGGCAGAATACTGTTTCAGGACTACTGGTTTCCGGTCGAAATCGCCTCCCTGCTGCTGCTGGCTGCATTGATCGGCGCACTGTACCTGGGACACCGAAAGGATATATCCTGACCATGACCATCCCCTTTTCCCACATGCTGTTTCTGGCAATCCTGCTGTTCGGAATGGGAGCGGCCTGCGCCATGACCCGCAAGAACCTTTTTATGATCCTGATCGGTGTGGAGATCATGCTGAATGCCGCCGGAATCGGCTTTGTCGCCGCGTCCATGCGATGGATGGACATGAACGGACAGGTCATGACCTTGTTTGTCATGACGGTGGCGGCGGCTGAAGTTGCCGTGGCGCTGGCGCTCATCGTGTGCATCCGCCGACGGACCGGGTCCACCAACGCCGATCGATTCAATCTGTTGAAGGGATAACGTGAAACCGGTACTTTTTCTCCTGCTTTCGTTTCCCCTGCTGGGGGCCGTCATTTCGGCGCTGGTCGGCCGATACCTGTCCCGCCGAGCGGTTGAAACCATCGCCTGCACGTCGGTGGCGTCCGCGTTTGTTCTGGCGCTGACCGCCTTTTTTCTGTCCGGACAGACAGTCCACAACCTGACCCTGGCCCGGTGGTTTGCGGCCGGATCATTTCAGGTGAATCTGGATATTTATTATGATCCGCTGGCCGCGATCATGGCGCTTATGGTCACCTTCGTGTCCAGCCTGGTACACCTGTATTCGGTGGGCTACATGCGCCACGAAAACGATTATACCCGCTATTTCTGTTTTCTGAATCTTTTCGTTTTCGCCATGCTGGTGATCGTCATGGCCGGCAACCTGGTGTTTCTCTACCTGGGATGGGAAACCGTGGGGCTGTGTTCCTACGCCCTGATCGGTTTCTGGTACGAAAAGCCCGAAGCAGCCCATGCCGGCACGAAAGCGTTTATTGTCACCCGACTGGGGGATGTGGCATTCGGCATTGCCATCGCACTTTGCTGGACGGCACTCGGCCAGCTTTCGGTTTCCGGAATTCATGACGGGGCTTCCGGGCTCGACGCCACCATGGCTGGGATCATCGGCTTTTTTCTGCTGCTGGCGGCTATCGGTAAATCTGCGCAAATTCCGCTGGCGGTCTGGCTTCCGGATGCCATGGCCGGGCCAACACCCGTATCCGCTTTGATCCACGCGGCTACCATGGTCACTGCCGGTGTGTATCTGCTGATGCGGTTTTTCCCGATCATTCAAGGCTCCGCTTTCCTGATGATCGTCATTGCCGTTGTCGGTGTCATCACCGTTTGTTTCGGGGCCGTTGCCGCCCTGGTTCAACAGGATATCAAGCGCATCCTGGCCTATTCCACCATCAGCCAGGTGGGGTACATGTTTCTGGCTCTGGGCACCGGGGACGTAGCGGGCAGCATGTTTCACCTGATTTCCCACGCATTTTTCAAATCTCTGCTGTTTCTGGGCGCCGGCTGTATTATTCAGTCCCTTCACGAGGAACAGAATATTTTCCGAATGGGCGGGCTGCGGCACAGCATGCCCCACCTTTTCTGGCTATTTCTGGCCGGTACCGCGGCTCTCGGTGCATTGCCGGTCACTGCCGGCTTTTTCAGCAAGGATCGCATCCTTTTGGCCGTTTTTCTTCAGCCGAATCTGTTTTATATGCTGCTCTGGTCTGTTTCGGTACTGGCTGCCGCCATCACGCCGCTATATGCTTTCAGGTTGTTTTTTGTCGTGTTTTACGGCAATTCCCATGCGGATACCCAGCCCACTGCCCCGGCGCCCATCCCTCCATGGATGATCCGGGTGCTGTGGCCCCTGGCGGTGTTATCTGTGGCCGCCGGATTATTGAACTTGCCTGTCAACTGGTTCGGTAACGAGTGGCTGGTCCATTATCTGGCTGCGGTACCGGGTGCTGCGATGGAACTCCACGCGTCGCATCGAATCGAAACCGCCATGCAACTGGGATCGGCTGTCATCACGATCATCATGGGGGGGATTGCCTGGATTTATTTCGGTGGCCGCACGCAACCCGAAGACATCTTCCCTGAAATACTTCAGACTAAATGGCGCCCGCTTTTCCAGAACGGCTTTTATCTGGATCGGCTCTATCAGTCCTGGATCATTGCACCTTACCGGGCAACGGCCGGGTTTTTATGGCATCGGGTGGATACGGGATGGGTGGATACCGGCCTCAACCAAAGTGCCCGGTTTTTTCTGAATGTGGCCGATAACCTTCGACTGTGGACAACGGGCAGGATTTCGCAGTATGTCTCCATGACGGTTACCGGATTTGCCCTGATTCTTTGCTGTCTGATTCTGGCTTGGTGGGTGCTTCCGATATGAATACGTTTCCCCTGCTCGGCACAATTGTTTTTCTACCGCTGATAGGTGCTTTCGGCGCACTGGCATGCCGAAAAAACGATCTGCTCTGCCGCCGCCTGTCACTGGCAGTAATGCTGACGGATCTGATACTGGTGCTGTCGCTTTTTGCACTGGCCCCCCAAACAGCGGATATTCCCGGAACCTGGCTGCGGGTTGAAGACTTTTCCTGGATGGCGTCGCTGGGGATCCGCTTTACCCTGGCGCTGGACGGCATCAGCCTGATCCTGATTCTGCTGACCACAGGCCTTGGCGCCATAGCTGTTCTGGTTTCCTGGAACGAAATCACGGATCATGTGTCCTCATTTCATTTTTTTCTGCTGTCTATGATGACCGGAGTCCTCGGGGTCTTCCTGGCCATGGATGTTTTTTTGTTTTATCTGTTCTGGGAACTTCAGGCCATCCCCATGTTCTTCCTGATCGGCATTTGGGGACACGAAAACCGCATTTACGCCACGGTCAAGTTTGCCCTCTTTACCATATCAGGAAGCCTGGTGATGCTTTTGGCCTTGTTGGGGCTGCATATAGTCCATGCCCATCAGAGCGGTGAAACCACGTTTGCGTTGCACCGGCTGATGCAGACATCCCTGACCCAACCCATCGAACTGACATTCTTTGCCGCCTTTGTGCTGGCATTCGCCATCAAAATTCCGCTGATTCCGGTACATACCTGGCTGCCGGATGCCCACACCGAAGCCCCGACAGCCGGAAGTGTCATT
>CAYQKZ010000109.1:0-6106 GCA_964418135.1 uncultured Desulfobacterales bacterium | reverse complement strand
CATTCTGGCCGGACTCCTGTTAAAGACCGGCGTCTATGCCCTGCTTCGGATTGCCGTTCCGCTGTTCCCCCATGCAGCCCAGACATTGTCTCCCCTGCTTCTTGTGCTGGGATTGACTGGCATGTTTTATGCCGGCTGGATCGCCCTGGCCCAGGAAGATTTAAAACGCCTGGTGGCTTACTCGAGCATCAGCCATATGGGGCTGATCGTTGTCGGGCTTGCGGTCTGGAATGTCACAACCCTGTCCGGATCGATCCTGCAGATGATCAATCACGGCATCACCACATCCGCTCTGTTCATATTGATCGGTATGCTGGATGAGCGCCTGCATACGCGAAAACTCTCCGAACTGGGCGGACTGTGGAAAATCATTCCGCTCTGGAGCGGATTCTTTCTGTTTTTTTCCCTGGCCTCGCTCGGCCTGCCGGGCCTCAACAATTTTATCGGAGAAGTGCTGATCCTGGTCGGTACCTTCACCCAGCACCCCGGATTGGCAGCCGTCGGATTCCTCGGCCTTCTCTGGACCGTTATTTACAGCTTGCGGATGCTTCGGGAAAGCCTCTGGGGAGAGGCTGGAAACAGACCCGATATCGCGGATCTGACCCGCCGGGAACTGACCATTCTAATTCCGCTCTGCCTGGGCGTTTTCTGGCTGGGTCTGCATCCGGGTCCGACTCTGGACATCATTGGAACTGCTCTGGCGGGACTGAACAGTACACCGGAATTGTTGGCGCATACGCCATGAACTTCGATTTACCAAGAGATATTCGATCATGACCGACTTATCCTGGACATCCGTTTTCTTTCAGCTTTTGCTGGCTGCCGGCGGCATCATCGTTTTTTCCGTGGGCGCTTTTGTCAATAACAAGCCCAGGAATCTGCTGTTCAGCCTGGCCATTGCCGCCGTACTTTTCGCAGCAGGGGCAGCCATGTTGATAGACGGCGGAAGAACTCCGTTTTTTCACATGCTGGATGTCGGCGATTATGCCCGCTTTTTCAATGTGCTGTTTGCGCTGGTCGCCGCATTCGCCCTGCTTTTCAGTCACGAACATGCCGGCCTGCGGCAGGTGGCCGGTGATGAATTTTACGGGCTCATGATTCTGGCGGTTCTGGGGATGTCGCTTGTGGCCGGCGCCACTCACTGGCTGGTGTTTTTTCTGGGTTTCGAGATGTTGTCTCTGGCCTTTTACATACTGATCGCCATGCGACGCGATGATCCTGCCGGCAGTGAAGCAGCCTTGAAATATTTGATCATGGGAATGGTTTCCAGCGGATTTCTGGCATTTGGGATTGCCATGTTTTACGCCGCCACCGGAACGATCGATATGCCCATCGGACTGACCGCCATCAAACAGCCATGGTCGGCCACCGGGATGCTCCTTTCCCTGGGACTGATTCTAACGGCGGTCGGTTTCAAAATTTCTTTGGTGCCCTTCCATCTATGGACCCCCGATGTCTATCAGGGCGCCCCGACACCGATCACGGCGTTTTTGACCACCGGTTCCAAGATCGCTGTCTTTGCCGGACTGCTTCGTATTCTCATGCTGTCCTCGAACTGGCTCTGGACACGTACGGTTCCGGTTCTGTGGACATTGGCCGCTGCAACGCTTCTGATCGGAAGCATCACAGCGCTCTCTCAGACACGGCTCAAACGCCTGCTGGCTTATTCCTCCGTTGCCCAGATGGGATATGCGGTCATGGGAGCCCTGGCCATCCGGGAAGATGGCGGGCTATCGGTCATATTTTATTTCGCAGCCTATGCATTGATGGACATGGGGGCGTTTGGCGCCATCGCCACACTATGCACCTCACCCGACAGCGATCTGGACGAGCTGGAAAGCTACCGCGGTCTGGGATACTCCCACCCCTGGCAGGCCGCACTTCTGACCGTTTGCCTGCTATCTTTGGCCGGACTGCCACCGACAGCCGGTTTCATTGGCAAATTCATGGTGTTCAAGGCGGTTCTGCAGGCCGGCTATACCGTACTGGCAGTCATCGGTATCGCATCGGCCATCCTTTCTCTTTTTGTTTATCTGAAAGTCATCGTTGTCATGTTCATGAAACCCTCAACCGACATGGTCATAACCAGCGGATTCGGTACGGCCGCACGCATCGCCTTTGCCGTGATTCTCTGCGGCGTGCTGTGGGCCGGCATATTTCCTTCGCCGCTTCAGATGCTGATTTCCAGGGTGATCGCGTCCATCAGTATCTGATCAGAACGCAGGGGTCTAACAATGATCGATTTTAAGGTGTTGGCTGTATTGATATCCGTGTTTGTACGGTCTCTGATTCAATTCTGATAAAGAAGAGGTCACAATGAAAAATGGTAAATGGTCAACCCAATGTATTCTGTTCGTTCTATTATTGAGTGTTTGTGTATTTTTCAAGGGCCCTGTCCATGCCCTGGATTTACCTGCAACGGATAAATTGCTCGACATGACCTATCCTTTCGACGAGAAAACCATTTATTGGCCGACGGCGGAACCGTTCAAACTGGAAAAATTGAATTGGGGCATTTCGGCAGGTGGTTGGTGGTATGCGTCAAATAATTATGGGGCTTCCGAACACGGCGGCACCCACGCCGATGCACCGATACATTTCTCGCAAAATGGAAAAACGATCGATCAGATACCGCTGCATGAATGGATCGGCCCGGCAATCCGAATCGATGTTGTTTCAAAATGTGCAGGTAACAGAGATTATCTGTTGACGGTTGAAGACATCACACAATGGGAAGCAAAATACGGCAAAATACCGGATAAGGCGTGGGTACTCATGTACACCGGCATCGATACGAAATATTATCCGGACAAGAAAAAGGTGCTGGGAACCGATAAAACCGGAAAGGATGCGCTTCCTGAATTGAGTTTTCCGGGATTTTCGGCCGAAGCTGCAACATTTTTGGTCAATGACAGAAATATTCGAGGGATCGGTCTGGATACGCCCAGCATCGATTACGGGAAATCGACTGATTTCAAGGTACATCAAATCTGTTATGCGGCCAACAAGGTCGCGGTTGAAAATATCGCCAACCTCGACAAATTACCGGATGTCGGCGCAATTCTTTATGTAATGCCCATGCTGATAAAAGACGGCACAGGCGCTCCGGCCCGGATTTTTGCCGTATTGCCCTGATACAGATCGTACCGAAGAAAACAGCTTACCAATTTTCATACAAGAGTTCGAAATAGCCGGATGATCGCAGACATGCAGGGCATTGGGCCGGTGCATCGTTACCGGTATGGAGATAACCACAGTTGGTGCAGCGCCAGGTTTCTTGATGCCCCCGCTGGAACACCTTATCGCTGCGGATATTTTCCGCCAATGCCAGAAAGCACTTTTCATGATGTCTTTCGGCAACGATAATGGCATCCCATGTTTCCGCAGCCCGCTCGTAATTTTCTTGCCGTGCAATCTTTGCAAATTGTGGATACAGCTGGGTATGCACATTATTTTCCAGTGACGCCGAAGCCAGCAGGTTTTCGTAAGTGCCTTTTATTACGCCGGTCAGAAAGGTGGCGGTTATTTCGAGTTCACCTCCGTTGAAAAATTTGAAAAACCGCAGGGCATGCTCGAATTCCTGATCGGCTGTTTCCTTGAATATTTTGGCGATCTGGATATATTCGTCTTCTCTTGCCTTGTTGGCAAAAAAAAGATATCGGTTGTTAGCTTGAGACTCAAACACAAACGAAATCAGCAAATTCTTTGCGGTTTGGCTTTCTTTGAATTTTCCCATAGAACGATCTCCATTCAGTATGCTTTTCACCATTCAATCTGACAATCGCGGAGTGCAAATCTTGTTTTTGCACTCCGGATGGACGATCAGTCTTCAGCGGTGATAAGCGTCAGATGCAAAGTTGTTTTCAGCTAATGACCTCGATGGCTTTCGCGCCGCATTCATCTGCAGCTCGTTGTACGACCGCCTGGTATTTTTCCGGAATTTCATCAAACTTGACGATTGATTTCAATTCATCTTCATCATACTCGAACACATCCGGACAAAGAATATTGCAGTTTCTATCGCCCATACAATTTTTTGTAATATTCACTTTCATTTGAACCTCCTATTTGTTTTGATTTTTTATGGAAACAAAGATTCGCTTTCTATACCGCAACTGTTTCATCCATTGAACGATCTCAATCCCCTGCCGTCCGGGTACAATCTCATTCAGTTGCATCATTGCGCTACGGATGATTTTCTTGAAAATCCTTTGCATAAATGAAAACAAGAATCAAGAACAATCGAAAGAATCGACTGACAAAAAAGTAAATCGCATTTTATGACCGTTTGAAGTATAATTGAACGATGAATGTCAGATCAGTCAACGATGATAAAAGGAGAAAGAAATTATGACTATCGATAAAATGGTGATGGCATTTGCCGGAAGCTTCATTTTGATCAGCCTGGTGCTGTATCTGGTTCACAGTCATTACTGGTTATGGTTTACAGCTTTTGTGGGCGCCAATTTACTTCAGGCATCCTTTACCGGATTCTGTCCGATGGTAAAAGTTCTGAAACGCCTTGGTGTCAAAGAAGGTGTGGCATTCAAATAGAATCAGGCGTCACCCAGGGATTTTTTCGATTTGCAGGTACCCGTCACTGTACGCAGCATGATCACAGAATGCCCGAATAGATCGGCCCGGTCATGACATCACTCCGTCTGCTGAATGTTCACAGTCCATATTTGATCCATGGGGCTGAAAACGAGTTCATAGAGGCCCTCACCGTCTGTAACCGTATAATGCAGAAAATGGGTTTCACCGATCTTGTTCCGCCAATGATAAGTGGTTTCCAGAACCCGGTACTGCCGACGGTTCAGTTCGAACCAGACGGGCCGAATGCGTTTTCCCGGCTCGTAAATGACGGCAATCCGGATGGGAGTACCTTTATGAACCATCTTCAGTCATAGCTCCGTATGGTTTTCAGGAGTTTTCCGATAATGACGGTTTCCGCATCGCTTTCCCGAATCAGGATAGGCTTCATACATCGATTTTCGGGCTGAAGCCGAATATAATCACCTTCATGGTAGAAGCGTTTCAGGGTTGCGGCATCATCGATCAGCACCACGACAATTTCTCCGTTTTCGGCGGTCGGCTGCGGCCGGATCAGGGCCAGATCCCCATCCAGAATGTGAACATCGATCATGCTGTCTCCCCGGACTCTCAGGAAAAAACAGCCGTCGCCCTTGACCCAGTCTGGAGACACAGCGCAGTAACCTTCGATGTTTTCGACAGCCGGCTGAGGGGTTCCCGCACTGACCATTCCGACAATGGGAAGCCACACGAAAGCATCGGATCTGCCGGCCTTTCCGGTCAGGACAATCCCCCGGGAACTGCCTTCTTTACGGCGCAGATAACCTTTTTTTTCGATGGCCTCGATATGGTGAAGTGCGGTGACCGTGCCACGGGTGCCGATATGTGCGGAAATTTCCCGAAGGGTCGGCGGTGCCCCATGCGTGTCGAGGCATCGGATGATAAAATTTAAAACCTGCCGCTGACGTTCGGTAAGATTCTCCATAACCATCCTTGGACTATGCCATTAGATATCTATATCATTTGTTAGCATTTCAAAAATTACCTGTCAATGTTTTTTGTAACCATCCTGGACAGGTTCGACACAGGCGGGATTATCGTTTTGCGGGCTGTTGACCCGTGACGAAACCGGATGATGGACAGTTTCCTTGATTTTGATGCCGTCATGCAGTATGGTTATCAATCGTGCCATCGCCTATCGGAAAAATGAATGGATGCAGATTCTATCCCTTCATCCGGATCATAATACCGCTTATCGGCTATGATATTTCTGTCGTCCATCCCACTTCAACCATAGAGAAAGGAGATAACCGCATGATGTACTGTTTCAATGCCGCCGAAGTGTTTCAACTGGCCCTTGAAATCAAGGAAAACGGCAGGGCTTTTTATGAACAGGCGCAGAACAGGATTCAAGACCCGGAAATCAGAAAAGAGTTTGCCGCTCTGGCTCAGGAAGAGCGGGAACATATGAACAGAATCAACCAACTGAAGGCCGATTCCGTGTGGGGCAGCCTGCCGTCCACACCTGATCCGGACAACGAACTGGAAGTCTATGTCAAGGCAACGGCGGATC
>CAYQKZ010000108.1:1146-9586 GCA_964418135.1 uncultured Desulfobacterales bacterium | reverse complement strand
CAATCGCTCGTCAACCGGCGGAAGAATGGTCAAGCTGGGGATACAGCAAAAATTGAATTTTTCCAGGGTTTCGATGATCATGGTGAGCCCCTGGGCCTGCTTCAGCCATTTACGGCCATGAATGGGATGATAGCGGTTGTTCGGAACAATGTTGTCAAGTTCTTTTTCCGAAAGCATTTCAATTTCGGCAAATGGACGACCCACGGCAATCTCCGTCAGATATTCCTCATTGTCTTCCAGATGAATCACCACCGGACAGGAGTTTTCTGCTGTCAGGGAGGTGACGAACCGACGGACTCCCTCACGAGGCGTCCAGGCATGGATAATATCCGGTTTTCTGCCATCAGAGAAAACAATTCCCTTGTTCTGCATGTCAGCATAAGTGTATGCTGACAGTATCGTTTGACGGGCATCACCGGACAACGGGGTACCTGCCATTCGATGCGGTGTGTCTCTTTGGGGAACAGCCGCAATACATTGCGCTCCCAGAGACTGAAGACCGGCTGCCAGCCGCTCCACATGATAGCCACAGTTGCTGTCCAGAGGCTGTGGCAGGACAAACAGAACGTGCAAGTTATCAAGACTTTTTTCGCACTGAACGGAACAATCTTTATGACAGACATTGATACCATCGAGCCGGGTTTTCAACACATGAAAAGGATTGTCTTCCTGTAGAATCAGCGGGTATTCCCGACTAAACCCGCCGATAAATGCAAAATCAGCCTTGCGGCAAAATAAAAAATCTCCGGTAATGCCTACGCGCAGCGATTCTGGATTCTGCCCCAACAGCCTGTTTTCCGGACCACCGTCCCAAAGATTGCTCACCGTATTGACCAGAGGGTCCGCCAGCCCTTCAACGGCAGCAACCAGTCCATCCGCTGAAAACATTCCGTCATCCCTGAGAAAAAGCAGATAAGGATAACGGGTTCTTTGAAAAATGCATTGATTGACAGCATCCAGAGATAGTTCCCGACTGCCTTTGATCCGTCGGATAAACACACGGGTGGCATATCTTTCAAGTGCCTCTTCAACGGTCTCCCCCCCCCCTCCCTGGTCGATAATGATGAATTCAACAGGGTGATGGGTATTGTATTCAAAAAAAGTCGTAAACAGCCGGTTCACTAAAATGACTTGTTTTGGAACAAAGATGATAATGGAAACACCGGAATTGTTTTTCATTGGCAGGCCGCTTCGATGAACATGAAACCAATAATTGATAATCGGGAGTTATTGCGTGTTGGATCAACCTTTCAAAGCATCCATCCAGCGGAGATAGTCGTCCATAATTGAATGCATATGATCGATGGCCAACAACCGTTTCTTCTTCAATAGCAGTCTTTCCAGGATCGAAACCACTGTATGCCCGAACTGCCATCGCCTGGAATCTATCAGCGCAAACAGATCATTCTTAACTTGCCGCATCAAGGCAACCAAATATTCTTGATCCTGCTTTCCCTGACCAATCCGGGGCAACCACAATCGGTATTCCCGGAATATCAGCTCCAAATGGTCGGTGACCATGGGGCGTTTTCTGCGAAACAGCAGCACTTCCAAAAAACGGACCACTATGTTTCCAATTTTCCAACGAAAAGACTTTTTGAGGGATGTATAATCATTTTCTATCTGTCTCATCCAGGTACTGAGTTGGCTGATATTCTGGTAATAAGCATTTTCGCGCAACTGCTTTTCCGTTTCCAGTCTTTGCTGTTCATGAATTTGTGCCAGTTGATGGATAAGCGTTTCTATCTGCACATCCTTCCCGGCAATTTTTTCTTTGAACTGTCTGACGGTTGATTCTATCTGACGCAGACGATTTTCCGCCAGATGGTCGAGAATATCTATTCTTTCCTGTTGCAGTATCAGCTGGGTTTCAGATTTAGCCAATTCCGTATAATATTCCCGGGTCCGTAATTCCTGAGAATACACCTGCTGCTTCAGCTCCAGGAATAGCGTTTCAGTGTTTGAGATAGTCCGGATCAAATTATATATCCAAACATATGGTGAAAAAGCACTTCCGGGGTCGGTATCCGGATCGCAGGTGCATGGGGAAAGCTTCGATTCCGGATCCATAGAAGATGTCCTGTCATCATGTCTAACTGATGCCGATTTTTCAGCGTAATGGCCACCTCGAAGGAATGGCGAACAACGATTATGGCTCTTTTTTGAATATCTTTCATTGAAATCGACAAGTCGAACTAAATAACCGTCAGGGTTTCTATCGTGATATTCCTGATCCTTTGGATACCAGGTAAAATACATCCCGGGTGAGTTCTGCCGTCCGGCGCCAGGAAAATTCCGCAGCCCGACACAACCCTTTTTGAATCTGGGCATAACGCATGTCTCGATCTCCCGTCAGCGTATCGATGGCAACCGCCAGTTCCTCCGCATCGCAGGGATCGATCAGTACCGCCGCATTGCCGGCAACCTCCGGCATACTGGCCGTATTGGAGCAGATAACCGGACATCCGCAGGACATGGCTTCGAGAATGGGAAGCCCGAACCCTTCATACAGACTCGGATATACAAACGCTGTTGCACCGCTGTAAAGACAGGCCAGCGTTTCGTCATCCACATAGCCGGTGAATACAATCCGTTTTTCAAGACCGGTACCCTGAATCGTTTCCATCCATGATTTTTCCCCCCAGCCTTCCCACCCAGCAAGAACCAGAGAGATATCGGTCCGACACCGACGCATGGCATGAATTAGCAGCGGAAGATTTTTACGCGGTTCGAGAGATCCCACAAAAAGCAGATATTCCTGAGGCAGCGAATGAATGCCACGAACCCGTTCCACCGCATCGAAAGATCTACGCCAAAAATGCGGCGCAGCAGCTTCGGGAATAGCGGTAACGTCCTCCGGGGGAATGGATAGCACCTCACATATTTCGTTACGGATGAATTCGGAAACCGTTAAAATATGGGCGGCATACCGCATCCGGCGTTTTCGAAACAGCTCATAAAACCACACCCGATCCCGGGGATGCATCTTTGCATGAGTGATCAGCGATAGATCATGAATGGTATACACGATCGGAACAGAGGATATAACAGGTGGAAACCACCCGGTCTCATGATAGATATCGAAATGGTGCGATCGGCAGACACTGCGCAACGACATTTCATATTTCAAAGTATGTGCCGTTCTGAGGACACATACCACCGAATCGGGAAGTTTCCAGACAGCGGCGATTTTTCGACGCCATTTTTCGGGATCTGCCGATTCCGGCATATGATGTCCAACGACCGAGCCGTCGAAATAACCAACCGGTGCATCGGTCAATTCTTCAAACGCTGCATACAGTTGCCTGACATAACGGGATATTCCGGTCGACAAACCTGTCAGCGGAACAGCATTGACAAGAACTTTCATGAGGATCCGTCACCTAAATTGCAGGCATTTATCGATATTCGATCGAATTAGTTCCAGTACCATGAAAAACATAAATTCAGCAGTTTATATTATATATTTTTAGGATTATTGCAACATAAACACCTTTCAAAATCGTTCCTTTCATTGCGTAATCCGATTTTTCTTGTTGGTTTCATATTTCTTCTATGTACAGCACGTTGCATCACCAACTTTGTATCCGTTTACGCCCTATTCCTGCTGAATTTCATTAGAAGAAAGTAACTATTTATAAACACAAAATCCCCCCTTCCGACCCCTTCCTGCCGGGGAGAGGAGGTGAACGGTTACCCGACTTTTTTTATTGACACATTCATCTGAATCATGAATAAGAATTGCATATCTATGAAGTGAATTTTATATTCATTCTCCGATCTTCAAATTTATCATCAGGAAAGGAAATGCTTATGTCCAACATCGTCAAAAAACAGGTTTGTAAATGTGAAAACTGCGGTAATGAAGCCGAAATGGAAATCACCTGCTCGTTGCCGGATATTCAGGATGATGCGGCAAAAAAAGCCACAGCACCCTCCAAGCCATCAACCGAACACAAGAAAATCAAAGGAACAGCCCATTGCTCGCATTGCGGCAATGAAGCCGATATGTGGATCGACTACTAATCCGGTAAGACACCAGGTGCATTATGGACGACTGCAAGATCATTCTGAATACCGGGCTGCGCGGTGTCAAAATCGCACAGACCCGCATCAGTGACGTAGATGGAAGCGCCGGCAGACTCATTTACAGAGGATATCTGATCCAGGAGCTGGCTTCTCGGGCAACATTCGAAGAAGTAGCCTATCTGCTGCTGTTTGAAAAACTGCCAACCAAATCCGAACTGTTTGACTTCAAAGTCTTACTGGCCCAGGAGCGGGCGATTCCGTCGGAACTGATCACCGCGCTCAAAACCCGACCTGCCCATGCCATGGCCATGGATGTCGTTCAGGCTGCGGTTTCCATGCTGGCAAATCATGATCCGGAATTGCCCCAGGTTTCACGGGACGGGTCTGTACGCATGGCCATCCGCCTGATTGCCAAGACCGCCACCTTAGTTGCCGCATGGCATCGTGTCCGAAATGGCCTTGAACCTGTTTCCCCGAATCCGCGGCTGGACCATGCAGCCAATTTTCTATACATGCTCAAAAATGAAACCCCGGATCCGGAAATCGCGCGATTCCTGGATGTCTGCTTGGTGCTGCATGCCGAGCACTCCTTCAATGCCTCGACATTTGCCGCACGAGAAGTGGCATCCACCAGGGCGCACATGTATGCTGCAGTTTCCGCTGCGGTCGGTTCTCTTTCCGGAGAACTGCACGGTGGCGCCAATGCACGGGTCATGGATATGCTGCTGAAGATCGGATCGACCGATGCGGTGGAATCTTATGTTCAGACCGAGTTTGCCGCAGGCCGTAAAATCATGGGACTGGGGCATGCGGTTTACAGCGTGGATGATCCCCGTGCCTTTATTCTATCCCCCATGTCCAGAATTATGGGGGAAAAAATCGGCGATACCCGCTGGTACGATATTTCCAGACTTCTTGAAACTCGTGCCAAAGCGGCATTCAACCAGAAAAAAGGGATGGATATCGTTGTCAATGTAGATTTCTACAGTGCCTCGCTGTATTATGCCATGGGGATTCCGATCGATTTGTTTACACCTGTTTTTGCCGTTTCCCGGGTTGCCGGATGGGTGGCACACATTATTGAAGAGCAGTATGGCGGCGCTTCGGCCAAACCCGTTCTTTATCGTCCGGAATCCGAATATGTCGGAGATTACTGCGGTCCGGAAACCTGTACCTTTCCTCCCATTGAAAATCGCTCATAAAGGACAATGCATTGTGTTGAATGACGCTCTGCTCCGCATGACACGTCAGCGCCGAGTGATTCTTCAGGAGCTTCGAAAAACCATGACCCATCCCAGCGCCGATGAAGTCTATGAAATGGTTCGAAAGCTACTTCCCCGAATCAGCCTGGGAACGGTTTACCGGAATCTGGAGATTCTTTCGGAACTGGGTGAAATTCAGAAAATTGAAATATGCGGCAAACTCAAGCGTTTTGATGCCAACATTGCGGAACACTATCATCTAAGGTGTCTCAATTGCCACCGGATCGATGATGTTCCAGAACATATTCATTTTGATTTCAATACATCGCTGAATGCACAAACCGGATACGCCATCACCGGACATCGACTCGAATTTGTGGGCCTCTGCCCGGAATGCTCCGACTTACAGAGTAACCGGTTGTCTCAGAAAATCGACTCCCATATGAATCGACCCTCTCCGGATAGAACAAACGACTGAAGCTTTCAAGATAAAGCTTTTGGGGACGTTATCAGTCGGGAATGCCCGAATATAGATATCCCCTCCTTGCTGCCTACCCCGAAAAATATCTTATAAGCGATATTATATCGGCATTTACTTCGGATAATATTCGGTTTTGTCGAGTTTTCTTGACAGATATTGTTCATCGTAATATAAAAATCGTCGATGATGACGAGATTATTTGGCTGGCCATAATTTGAAGTAACCACACAACTTTTTAACAATGGGAGGATTTAATGGCGGATTTTTACATCAATATTTTTATGAACGATGAAAAGCAGAACAAACTCGATGCAGCCGGACTTGCCAGTCATATCAAGGATGTCGATGGAAAAAAGGCTATCCAGGTTGACGTCAGCGCAAAAGAGCAGAAAAAACTTGTCAAAGGGTTCCCGGACCTTGTCTTTGACGCTGCCAATGCCTGTACCATTCCTGAAGCCGCTGAAACTAAACTTCTGGATATTATCTGCGACATGAAAACCATCGATGTCATGAAAGTGGCAATCATGAAAATCTACAGCCCACTGGCCGGCAAGGCACCACGATCTGCCATGCGCTGATGCCCCGGCAATTGATTTCCAGCACCGGCTGCCTTGGTACAATCAAGGGAATAAGCATACAGCTTGTTCCCTTTTTTTACCCATAATAATTTTTTTTTAGGTGTTGGCCATGGGTAGACATCACTATCGACGATTCGTCAAATTTATCCTTTCCTGAAGTTAACAACTTATCACTATTCATGAAAATCATCGATTTGAGTCATCCACTTTTTGAAACCATGCCTGTTTATCCTGGTGCCGAGCCACCCGTTATTAATACGGTTGCCACGGTCAGCCATGATGGGTATGCTGAAAGACGGATTACCTTTTTCTCTCACACGGGTACGCATTTGGATGCACCCTCCCATGTCTTTTTCCAGGGGACTTCTCTGGATCAACTCCCAATTGATCGATTTGCAGGCTCGGCCGCTGTAATTGATTTTTCTTCCTATCCTGGAATAACGATTGAAATCGACAAGCTTGAACCCTATAGTCATTTTTTTCAGCAATACGATTTTATTCTGATTCATACCGGTTGGAGTCGATATTGGGCTTCCGACACCTATTTTACCGGCTATCCGGTGTTATCCGACAGCGCAAGTGAATGGATTGTCCAGTTCAACCTGAAAGGTCTGGGAGTGGATACTATTTCAGTAGACCCCCTCCACTCGGCAAAACTTCCTGTGCATCATCAGCTGCTTAATCATCAGATGGTCATTGTCGAGAATTTGAATAGACTTCACGACTTACCCCAATCGGGGTTTACTTTTTGGGCTCTGCCGCTTCCGATCATGGATGGGGATGGATCGCCGGTTCGGGCAATCGCTGTCATATAATTACATTTTCACTGTTCAAGACGGGTGCGTACGATTAGACATTCAGTAAAATAATTTCGCTGTGTTATCGGTCGGGAATGGCCGAAAAATGCCTATTCCCTCCCTGCTGCCTTGCGAAATGAGTTTTCTGAATATCTATCTGATCACTGATCACTTTTTCGGAGGAAGATTATGCTCAGCAATTTTTATCGCATTTCAGCTGTGAGCTTGATGATGTTTTTACTATGTTCCAACCTGGGCGCGGCTGAAGAGAAAAAAGACATGGGGGGATGGGAACGAAACGGCAAATACGACAAACTTTATGTTCCCAGTGAACGGGACAGCATCAAGGGGATCGTCACCGGTTTCAAGGATATCATCCCTTTTCCGGGCATGTCGCCTGGAGTGGCGCTCCTTCTCAAAGATCCGGATGGTGATATTCTCACGGTACATCTGGGACCCCGCTGGTTTGTCGACCCGGCTGCCATTGGTGTTAAAAAGGATGATAAGATCAAGGTCAAAGGCGTTTGGGTCGAACTCAACAATGAAGATATCATCATCGCTTCCAAGATTTCAAAAGGGGATTTTTTCGAATACAAGCTCCGCCTGACAAAAGATGGCACCCCATTCTGGACATTGAGCAAGGAAGATCTGGAGCGGGAAAGAAACGAAAGCCAGAAGCGGTAGGGAATAACAAGGGGAAGATAAAAGGTTATGTCTGCAACGGAACAGAGTACACCATCGAATTTTATTCGCAATATCATCATCAACGACATTCAGTCCCAAAAATATCAACGACCGATCATGACCCGCTTTCCACCGGAACCGAATGGATACCTGCATATCGGCCATGCCAAATCCATATGCCTGAATTTTGGACTGGCTGCGGAATTCGATGGAGTCTGTAACCTGCGTTTCGACGACACGAATCCAAGTAAGGAAGATATTGAATATGTCGAATCCATTCAGGAAGATGTCCGATGGCTTGGATTCGATTGGAAAAATCGTCTGTATTATGCATCGGATTATTTCGATCGCCTCTACGATTATGCCGTCCAGCTTATCCGGAAAGGGAAAGCATATGTATGCAGCCTAAGCGCCGATGAAATTCGACAGTACCGCGGCACTCTGACGGAACCCGGTATAGACAGCCCCTACCGCACCCGTTCCGTCGAGGAAAATCTCGATTTGTTTGTCAAGATGCGAAGCGGCGATTTTCCGGATGGCGCGCATGTGCTTCGCGCCAAAATCGACATGAAATCCGCCAATCTGGTGATGCGGGACCCCACCCTTTACCGGATACGACATGCATCTCATCACCGGTCCGGTGATACGTGGTGTATTTATCCCATGTAT
>CAYQKZ010000108.1:0-1136 GCA_964418135.1 uncultured Desulfobacterales bacterium | reverse complement strand
CACCCATTCAATCTGCACCCTCGAATTCGAAAACAACCGGGCGCTGTATGACTGGATTCTGAATGAATTGGACGTTGCCTGCCATCCACAACAGATCGAGTTTGCACGGCTGAATCTGACATATGCCGTTTTGAGCAAACGCAAAATGATCGAATTGGTTGAAAATAAATATGTCAGCGGATGGAATGATCCGAGAATGCCGTCCATTTCAGGGATTCGCCGCAGAGGCTATCCACCGGAGGCTATTCGCAATTTCTGCGAACGTATCGGTGTAGCCAGACGGGACAGTACGGTGGATATGGCCCTGTTGGAGTACTGTGTCCGAGAAAATCTCAATGATTATGCCCCACGGGTCATGGCAGTTCTCAACCCGATTCGTGTGGTCATCGATAATTATCCCGAAGAACAGGTGGAATGGCTGGAATCACCATATCATCCGGAAAACCCCCAGATGGGATCGCGCACCCTTCCGTTTTCCAGGACGCTTTTTATCGAAGCCGATGATTTCATGGAAGACCCACCCAAGAAATTCTATCGACTGTCGCCGGGACGTGAGGTTCGGCTTCGCTATGCATATTTTATCAAGTGCGAGTATGTTGTCAAAGATCAAACAACCGGAAATATTAAAGAACTCCACTGCACATATGATCCGGCCACCCGTGGTGGCGGAGCTCCGGACGGACGCAAAGTCAAGGCCACCCTGCACTGGGTTTCCGCCGATCATGCCATCGGTGCCGAAGTTCGTCTCTACAACCACTTGTTTACCCGGTCCGAACCAGACGGCGCCAAGGATGGAACCGATTTCAAGGAATTTATCAACCCCGATTCCCTGATAACACTTACGGATTGCCGACTCGAACCGGCGCTGGCCGATGCCACTGCCGGCAACCGTTATCAATTCGAACGCCTCGGCTATTTCTGTGTCGATACGGAAGATTCGTCTCCGACGTCTCTGGTCTTCAATCGAACTGTTACCTTAAAGGATGAATGGGCAAAAATCCGAAACAAATAAAACACGTCTATATCTCAACAATAAATATTATCCCTTAAATATTATTTACTTAACACTTTATATCAATATATGGAAAAACAATTCATCATTGACGATATCAAGCTGGGGGAATCCTGGCGGCTGT
>CAYQKZ010000107.1:7189-9591 GCA_964418135.1 uncultured Desulfobacterales bacterium | reverse complement strand
AGCCTGATTCGGTTCGTCGTCGAGAACTCCAGGATTCCGGTGTTGAAGCACTATAAAGGTGTCTGCCATGTATACGTGGATCAGGATGCGGATTTTGAAATGGCTGTTAATATCTGCTTCAATGCCAAGGTCCAACGGCCGGGTGTCTGCAATGCCATGGAAACCCTGTTGGTTCACGAAAATGCAGCTTCCGTCTTTTTACCGATGGTGTCGGAAAAGCTCATTGCAGCGGGTGTCGAACTGCGCGGATGCGAAAAGACCCGCCATATCCTCCCTCACGCCCAGACGGCAACCGAATTGGACTGGCCCGCCGAATATTCGAATCTGACATTGGCCGTCAAGGTGGTCCGCAACATGGATGAGGCGGCTGCACACATTGCCGCATACGGTTCCTGCCACACGGATGCCATTGTCACCCGAAATTATGAACGGGCCAGGCGTTTCGTTCGGGAGGTGGACTCATCCGTCGTGCTGGTGAACGCGTCCACCCGGTTCAATGACGGTGGCCAACTGGGTCTGGGAGCTGAAATCGGTATCAGTACCACCAAGCTTCATGCCTTCGGTCCAATGGGACTCGAAGAGCTGACAACCACCAAATTTGTGGTATTCGGGGACGGTCAGGTCCGGGAATAAAGGAAGGAAGACTATGCGGATCGGGCTGTTCGGAGGCACATTCAACCCAATTCATTTCGGACATTTACGAGCGGCTGTGGAAATCAGGGAACGATTCGGCCTCGACAGAGTGTATCTGATTCCCGCTGCCATCCCCCCCCACAAAGCTCAATCAGGAATTGTCAGTCCGGCGAACCGTCTGGAAATGATTCGACTGGCTGTTGGAAACGATACGGATTATATCGTCTCCGATGTGGAACTGATGCGTAGCGGTCCGTCTTATACCATCGATACCCTGTCATTTTTTGAAAATTTGCTGCCAGAGACCGATCCGCGTTTTTTGATCGTCGGACTCGATGCATTTCTTGAATTTCATACATGGAAAGATTTCATGGGAATTATGAACCGGATTCCACTGATTGTCATGGGCAGACCGGGTGCTTATGACAAAAGGCATTTTGCGGATATGCCGCCTGAGATAGCCGAATACCTCGATGTACTGACACCCGGCTATGAATACGATCGACAACAGTCGGTTTTCTTTCATCCCGAATTTCAGCCTGTTTATCTGATCGGGATAACCTCGCTGGATATTTCTTCCTCAGAGATTCGATCCCTGGTGCGCAAAGGCCGATCCATCCGATTTCTGGTTCCGGAAAAGGTATCTGAATTCATAGCCAATAAAGGACTTTATCAATGACAGGGCAGTTGTTTTCCGATCCATCGCTGGATATTTTCATTCAAGCCGCTCAAGGGAAAAAAGCCCTGGATATCGTTGTCATGGATCTCAGGGGCATGAACGCAATCACGGACTATTTCATCATCTGCAGCGGACGATCCAGCCGACAGGTTATGGCCATTGCCGAACACATTCAGAAAGAGATGCGAAACAACCGCATTCGACCGCTGGGAGTCGAGGGAATGGGTTCAGGCCACTGGATTCTTCTGGATTACGGTCATGTTGTGATCCACGTATTTTATGATCCGATTCGCCGATTTTACAATCTCGAAGGGCTCTGGTCGGATGTACCCAAGGTTCAGGTGCCCGATCTGCAAATCGAAATGAACGATATAATCGAGGGAGATGATACCGATGACACATCGGATGTGCCTGCTCATGATTCTTGATGGTTGGGGAATCCGAGATTCCCGTGAATCCAATGCCGTTGAACTGGCCGATACCCCCACGCTCAGACGATTGAACAACAGTTATCCGCATACCCGGTTGAAATGTTCGGGAGAAGCGGTGGGGCTTCCGGATGGTATAAGTGGCAATTCCGAAGTCGGCCACATGAATATCGGCGCCGGCAGAATCGTCTATCAGGATCTGGTACGGATCAACAAAGCCGTCCGGGAAGGAACTTTTTTAGAGAATCCGGCACTGTTGACTCTTCTGTCCCAGGTAAAATTCGCACACTCCGCACTGCATCTTATCGGCCTGGTTTCCGACGGCGGGGTTCACAGTGATATCCATCACCTGCTGGCGCTTTTGGATATGGCCAGAAACAACTGTCTGAAACAGGTATTTGTGCATGTTATCCTGGATGGCCGAGATACTCCACCGGACAGTGGTGTTGCATATATTCGAAGACTCAGAGATCATATCTGCCGGCATAATTACGGAGATATCGCAACGATCTGCGGCCGTTTTTACGCCATGGATCGGGACAAACGATGGGATCGGACAGAATTGGCTTACCATCTTTATACCGCCGGAGAAGGACTGTCTGAAAAAGATCCGGTGGAAGCCGTTCAAAAAGCCTATCACCGCGGAGAAATGGATGAATTCG
>CAYQKZ010000107.1:0-7162 GCA_964418135.1 uncultured Desulfobacterales bacterium | reverse complement strand
TCATCCGATAGGGGTCGTTCGGGACGGGGACGGCATGATCTGCTTCAATTTCCGTTCAGATCGGGTCCGTCAGATTACCCACGCCTTCAACGATGCCGATTTCCCCTATTTTGAACGCCGGAAACATCCCCATCTCTGTGGATATGTCTGCATGACGCAGTACGACGAAACCTTCTCGCTGCCGATTGCCTTCGAACCGGTAAACTTGAAGGACATTCTCGGAGAAATCATCAGCCGAAACAACCTTCATCAGTTACGGATTGCAGAAACCGAAAAATACGCGCATGTCACGTATTTTTTCAATGGCGGGGAAGAAAAACCGTTTCCATACGAGGATCGGTGCATGATTCCCTCTCCACGAGACGTCGCCACCTATGATCTAAAACCGGAAATGAGTGCCAGAACCGTCACCGAGCAACTGTTGACCCGATTGGATGAAACTGCGTACGATCTGATCGTACTCAATTTTGCCAATATGGATATGGTCGGTCATACGGGTTTTCTGGATGCAGCCATCCGGGCCTGTGAAACCGTGGATGAATGTGTCGGCAGAATCGTGGAAAAAGTACAAGCCATGGGCGGTGCGGTACTAGTGACAGCCGATCATGGAAATGCGGAAACCATGGCCGATGAAAACGGATATCCCCACACCGCGCATACGCTGAATCCAGTGCGGTTCATTCTGGTGGATGAGATGCGAAAATCGGCGAATTTGAGAGATGAAGGCGTACTCGGAGACATTGCCCCCACCATTCTGGAAATTATGGGAATAGAAAAACCGGCGTTGATGACGGGGCGGTCCCTGATTCTTCCATAAACACGCAACGGCCGCTTCCCCCTTGAAACAGGGGGAAGACATTCTTTTATTGGCCGGCCACTTCCCGGTTGCAATGTTTGCAGATGGCGGCTCTTTTTTTGATGATTTCCGCGCAGAACGGGCATTCCCGCGTAAAAAACCGCTCGTGGATGTTCTGGATGGATGCCTCCAGCTTTTCCTGTATGAGCGGATTTCCCAACTTGAGGTTCTTCAGCGGCTCGATGGCTTCCAGCTCGCCGATATCGCCGATCATTTCAGCCGCTTTCAGCCGAACACGAGACGGTTCCGTGGGATCCAGGATAATTTTGAGAACCGTTGGGGAATCCTTGGCGACATAACAATTCGCCAGAATCGAAAACCCTTTTTTGATGTTTTCTTTCAATACTTCTTCCTGAGCCAGTACCTCGCTGTCGATGATTTGACCGGTTCCGCCCATGGGACTGAAAACGGGCATGAGTTCGAACTGCTGGGTTCCCGGATAATTCATGCAACGATAGGACGCGTTGTGCGCATAGTTGGATTTCAAATTATCCCAACCTTCTTTATATAGATTGCAATTGTCGTTAAAACATAGAAATAGGTAGGGTGTTCCCCATCCTAATCCGTCACCGACCGGAATCGGTGGAACTTCCCAGATATTCATTTCTACACCGCAATGAGGACAACGGGGTTTTTCCTGGGCAAGCACTCTTTCCAGTACCTGTTCTTTGGTCTCGTACATTGAAAACCTCCTCGGTTTGTGATCGTATAAATCTGTTGTGCAATCGGATATGTCTAATATGGAACGGAATGAACAGGTTACAGGTTCTGGTAACCGTAAAGTCATAATGATTTTATTGATCGGACAATTGTCTTGTACTACCCTGGCAAGTAAATTAAGCCCCTTTTCCATTTTGTCAATCAACGTTTACTTTTGTCCATCAGAATGAATTATTGAATCCCCCTGCCCTCTTACAGGGAGAATACACTCGATGATTTCTCGTTATAATTTCATTCAAAGAATGAAGACGGTGGATTCATGATAAAATATTCGATGCTATTGTACTCAATATTGATAAGTTGGCAATAACGTAGTATGCATATTCCAAACAATTTTCATTAACTCAAGCAGGCTCAACAGGAGGATAAACATCATGGTTCGAACAGAAATATCGTTATTCTTGCTCAATGTACCTGGGGAACTCGGAAAGCTGACCAATTTACTGGCGAATGCCGGAATCAATATCGACGCCCTGACGATACAGGATGCATCCAGCTATGTGAAGGAAATCTTTCAGGCCAGAGGAAAATCGTTGAAACGGGTTGCATCGGCTTCCAGCTACAATTCCATGCGAAAGGACTCCGCCGAGCATGCTCTGATCCGTCTTCTGGTGAACAATACGGACAAAGCCGTGGATGTGCTGTCCAAAAACGAATTCATATTCGACGTCATGCCGGTGATCGCGATTGATCTGGAAAACAAGCCCGGTGAAATGGCCAGAATCACCACCAAGTTTGGTGAAGAGGGCATCAATATCAATTATGTTTACGGGTCGGTATCCTCTCAGGATGCCAAGTGTTTGTTTATTTTCTGTCCGGAAGATATCGACAAAGCAGCGGCAATTTTCAAGGATTGAGAACGAACGGATTTGAGAAATCCAAGGATATGACGCAGATTCGCGGATGGCATCAACTTTTAAATGTCTCAAAAAAAGCGAACTCGACGCAAAGAAAGTTAGCTTTCAAAATAATGGTTTTGGGAAGGCAAGAAGGAGGGGATCGTACTTTTTTCTCGTACATCCCCAACCGATAACGTCCCCAGAATCTTGATCGTCAAAGCTATGGTCCGGTTCGCTTTCAAAGGGTGAGATAAATGGAGAGGCTATTCAGGGAACTCTCTTGTCTTTTAGAACATGATCCGAAATCACAATACGCTGAATTTCAGAAGTACCTTCGTAAATCGTAAAAACCCGCGCATCCCGGAAAAATCGCTCTACAGCGTAATCTTTTGTAAATCCATACCCCCCGTGAATCTGGAGGGCCTTGGCCGTAATTCGGTTGACCATTTCGGAAGCAAAGAGTTTGGCCATGGAAGCCTGCGCCGTAAATTTCTCCTTGCGATCTTTCATGGAAGCCGCTGACAGCATCAGTTGCCTGGCGGCTTCGATTTCTGTGGCCATATCGGCGATGATCCAGCGAAGGCCCTGAAATTTGCAGATTTTCTGCCCGAATTGATCTCTTTCCCTGGCATATTTGACAGCCGCATCGAGCGCTGCCTGAGCAACACCGATGGACTGGGCCGCAATGCCGATGCGCCCGCTGTCGAGCCCTTTCATGACGATTTTAAATCCATCGCCTTCCTGACCCAGCAGGTTTTCCGCGGGAACCCGGCAGTCCTCTAACATCAGGTCTGTGGTATCGGATGCCCGAAGTCCCATTTTATCCTCGGTCCTGCCGACAATCAGGCCCTTGGTTTTCCGGGGAACAATGAATGCACTGATGCCTTTATGGCGCAAGGAGTCGTCGGTTTTGGCGGTAACGATCACCAGTCCTGAATTTTGACCTGTGGAAATGAACCGTTTGACCCCGTTGAGAACATAGCTGTTCCCATCCCGAACCGCAGACGTTGTCTGGGCTACGGGATCGGAACCCGCATGAGGTTCTGTCAGGGCAAAGGCACCGATCATTTTTCCGGAAGCAAGAGGCTTGAGGAATTGCAGTTTTTGCGCCTCGGTGCCGAAATGATAAATACTTTCGCAGACAATGGAATTATGTACCGACATGACCACGGCTGTCGATGCGCAGGAATATGCAATTTCGGATAATGCCAGCACATAGCTGATGGTATCCGCACCCTCGCCGCCGTACTCCGGGGGGATCATCATGCCCATGAATCCCAGCTCTCCCATTTTTTTTAAAATCTGGGCCGGAAATTCTTTGTTCTGATCGCGCTCTGCAGCTTCCGGGGCAACCTCCTTTCGGGAGAATTCCCGCACCATGGCCTGAATCATGAGTTGTTCATCCGTCAGTTTGTATGACATGTTCATTCCTCTTTTAGAGATCAGGGGCTGTAAACCACCACGATCAGCTCGGCAGTGGTTTCACCGCAATTGCGCAGATTGTGCTGAATGCCGGAGTTGAAATGCAGACTGTCTCCCGTTTCCAGCTTGTTGATATGTTCGCCGACGGTGACTTCGATTTTTCCGGACAGGACATAGACGAATTCTTCACCTTCATGGTGGTACCCGACACCGAGATGCTCCTGAAAGGCATCGATGGTGATACGGAAAGCCTTCAAATGCTTGTTTTCGGCTCCCGGCGTCAGGGTTGCGTAGGCATAGTGTTCGGTGCGTTTGGTATAGGCCTTGATCCGATCTTTGAGATGCGACGAGTCTTCTTTGAGAAGGACACCGGAATCGATTTTCAGTGCCCGTGAAATCTGAAGCAAAGCACCGACCGGAGGGGTGATCTTGCCGGACTCGATTTTTTTGAGATGATCGATGGAAAAGCCGGTTTCATTGGCGATGTTGTCGAGCGTAATATTTTTGTCTGTTCGAAGTTTCTTGATTTTTTGTCCGATGGTAGTGGTTGAATCTTCAGCTTTTTTCGGCATAGGGCCTCCATAAATTAGATGTCAGGGGGCAGGTAGGGCAACTTTGAACACATAATCTACAGGGTGCAGGGTATTGGAGGCAGGGGCAGATGTCGTTATTCCGCACCCTGTTATCTGATACCTGCACCTTTCTTTTTCAATATTCGAAAAATCCCCGACCCGTTTTTCTTCCCAGCCACCCCGCTTCGACATATTTGCGAAGCAGGGGACAGGGTCGATACTTGGAATCCTTGAATCCGTTGTACAGAGTTTCCATTATGGCCAAGCAGGTATCCAGACCGATGAGGTCGGCCAATGCCAATGGACCCATGGGGTGATTCATACCCAGTTTCATGACCGTGTCAATGTCTTCTCTACTGCCGACACCGTGATAGAGACAGAATATCGCCTCGTTGATCATGGGCAATAGAATCCGGTTGGCGATAAATCCCGGATAATCATTGGCTAAAGCCGGGGTCTTGCCGAATTTGACCGACAGATCCCACGTCATCTTGAAGGTCTCATCCGACGTGGCGATGCCGCGAATGACTTCGACCAGTTTCATCACCGGTACCGGGTTCATGAAGTGCATGCCGATGACTTTATCCGGCCGCTTTGTCTGAGCGGCGATTCTGCCGATGGGAATGGAAGATGTGTTGGTAGCCAGAATGGCATGAGACGGACAGATTTCGTCTATCTGTTTGAATATCTGAAACTTTAAGACTTCGTTCTCGGTAGCCGCTTCGACCACGAAATCGACGGAAGCCATGTCCGTAAGCGCGGTACTCGATGAAATTCGGGATAGAACGGCATCTTTTTCAGCAGCCGTCATTTTGCCTTTTTCGACACTGCGGGACAGATTTTTGGTGATCGTGTTCAAACCGTTCTGAACGAATTCCGGTTTGATGTCATTCATGATAACATTCATGCCGCTCATGGCCGCCACCTGAGCAATGCCGTTTCCCATCTGACCGGCGCCAATGACACCGTAAGTCTTGATTTCCATAATTTCCTCCATATTGCGGATTCGTATCCTCATTAAAAAATATTTATCAGATAATCATTCATTATCCTGTATATCCATGTAAAGTTTTTTTTGAGAATCAGGATAGTTATATGTGTTGAGTTGCCTTATCGTTTAACGATCATCGCAACCGCTTCTCCGCCGCCCAGGCAGAGGGTGGCCAGGCCGGTTTTTTTGTCCTGTTTGATCATCTCATGCAGCAGGGTGACCAGCACCCGACATCCGCTGGCACCGATAGGATGCCCCAGGGCTGCACTGCCGCCGTTGATGTTAACTTTTCCGGGATCCAAACCAAGTTCCCGAAGTACGGCCACGGTCGATCCACTGAAGGCTTCAATCACTTCACCCAAATCGACAGCGTCGAGAGACAGTCCTTCTTTCTTCAGGCATTTGAGAATAGCCCAGATCGGAGCGACCAGCATATATTTCATATCGATGCCGTACGATGCCTGAGCCCCGATGGTTGCCAGAACCTTGCAGCCCAGTTCGATGGCCTTTTCGCGGGACATGACCACTACCGCCGCGGCCCCGTCGCTGATGATCGAGGCATTTCCAGCCGTGCCCACCCCGTCTTTTTTGAAGGCCGGTTTCATTTTGGACAAGCTTTCCAGTGAGGTTTCCTGGACGCATTCGTCCTGACTGAAAAGGGCTGTTTCACCTTTTTTCCGGGGGATCGGAACCGGTACGATTTCATCTTTGAACCGTCCGGATGCAATCGCTGCATTGGCCCTTCGATAAGATTCCGCAGCATACCGATCCTGAGCATCGCGGGTGATGTTGTATTTTTCAGAACACAGTTCATTGGACATGCCCATATGAAAATCATTGACGATGTCCCAGAGCCCGTCATGAATCATATGGTCTTCGAGTTTTCCGGGTCCCATGCGATAACCGAACCTGGCTTTTTCCAGATAATAAGGGGCCATACTCATATTTTCCATACCGCCGGCCACCACGACATCTGCGTCTCCGGTCTGAACGGCCTGGGCCGCCAGCATCACGGATTTCAATGCCGATCCGCACACCTTATTGATCGTAAAACACTCCACTTCCCAGGGCAGACCGGCCTTGACGGCTGCCTGTTTGGCCGGGTTCTGGCCGTATCCGCAGGGCAAAACCAGCCCCATGATGACTTCGTTGACAGCGGATTTGGCGATATTGGCTCGTTCGATTGCAGCTTCGATAACGATGGCGCCCAACTGGGTTGCCCCGATCGACGCCAATGATCCGTTGAAACTGCCCAGCGGCGTTCTGACCGCACTGACAATAACTGCTTCTCTCATCGAAAATAGGCTCCTTTAAAATCATATGTGGTAACGAGGTTGAAACAGGAACATTGGACTCAAACAACTTGCCGGGTATTCCGACTTCAACCTGCATTTTGGATTACAGGATTACATATTCCGGCGATACTTCCCGCCGATGTCATACAGCGCCTGGGTAATCTGCCCCAGTGAACAGACCCGAACCGTATGCATCAATTCCGCAAAGATGTTTTCACCGGAAAACGCCACTTTCTGAAGCCGTTTCAAGGCCTCCGTTGATTCGTTTTGATGAATCGATTTGAAATCCGCCAGGCGGGTCAGTTGCGACTCTTTTTCTTCTTCCGAGGCTCTGGCAAGCTCGACGGCATCACTGAGTTCATCCGATGAAACGTCGGGATCACGGAAGGTGTTGACACCGACGATGGGATATTCACCCGTGTGTTTCAGGATTTCATAGTGAATGGATTCTTCCTGAATCTTACTGC
>CAYQKZ010000106.1:1615-9618 GCA_964418135.1 uncultured Desulfobacterales bacterium | reverse complement strand
CAGTTTGAAAAATGCGGTCTGCATGATCATGTTGATCCTGCCGCCCAGCCCAACGGAATCGGCAATCTTGACAGCATCCAGGTTATAGAATTTCAACTTGTTGATGGCGATGAACCGCAGCATTCTGGCCGGCAGCATCGTATCCATATCTTCGAGGGACCAGCTGGAATTCAGCAGAAAGGTTCCGCCCGGCTTGATGCCTTCCAGCACATCATATATCTGGACGTAATTGGCTTTGTGACACGCCACGAAATCCGCTGTGTTCACCAGATAGGTGGACTGAATGGGCTCACTGCCGAACCGAAGGTGCGACACCGTGATACCGCCGGATTTTTTGGAATCGTAGGCGAAATAGCCCTGGGCATACATCGGGGTGTTGTCGCCGATAATCTTGATGGCGGATTTATTGGCGCCGACGGTTCCGTCCGATCCCAGACCCCAGAACTTGCACTGAACCGTTCCCTTGGGCGTTGTATCGACCAGGTCTTCGACATCCAGAGAGGTTCGGGTGACGTCATCGACAATACCGACAGTGAAATGATTCTTGGGTCCGGCGGCATTCATGTTTTTATAGACGGCCTTGACCATGGCAGGCGTAAACTCTTTGGAACCCAGTCCATACCTGCCACCGGTTATCATCGGCATTTCACCTCTTTCCATGAAGGCCGTGCAGACATCCATATAAAGCGGATCTCCGATGGCACCCGGTTCTTTGGTTCGATCCAGCACCGTTATCCTGTCGCAGGATGCCGGCAGCGCTTCCAGAAAATCGGGAATACAGAACGGTCTGAACAGCCGAACCTTGACAAGCCCCACCCGCTCGCCACTGTCGTTCATATGGTTGATCACTTCCTCGATCGTTTCGCAGGAGGACCCCATGGATATGATGACCCGCTCCGCCAGCGGATCACCGACATAATCGAAGAGCTTATATCGCCTGCCGGTCAAATCCGCCACTTTTTTCATGTACTTGGCAATCACTGCGGGAATCTGCTGATAAAACGTATTGGCGGCTTCTCTTCCCTGAAAATAGATATCCGGATTCTGGGCGGTACCCCGGATATGCGGGTGTTCGGGATTCATGGACCGGCTGCGGAATGCCTCGATCGCATCAAAATTGGTCAATGCGGCCATATCCGCATAATCGATCAATTCGATTTTCTGAATTTCATGGGACGTTCGGAATCCATCGAAGAAATGCAGAAAGGGAACACGGCCTTCAATAGCGGATAGATGCGAAACCAGCGCCAGATCCATGACTTCCTGTACCGAGTTGGAACACAGTAAAACAAAGCCGGCCTGACGCACGGACATGACATCGGCCTGATCCCCGAAAATGGAAAGCGCATGGCTGGCAATGGCACGGGCCGTAACATGAAAAACACCCGGCAGGAGTTCTCCGGAAATCTTGTACATGTTGGGAATCATAAGCAAGAGCCCCTGAGATGCCGTAAACGTGGTGGTCAGAGATCCGGCCGCCAGTGCGCCGTGAACCGCACCCGCAGCGCCGGCTTCGGACTGCATCTGTTTAACGAGCAGGGTCTGGCCGAAAATATTTTTTCGTCCCTGGGCCGACCATTCATCGGCAATCTCTCCCATCGGCGTCGAAGGCGTGATCGGGTAGATGGCTGCGACATCGCTCATGGCATACGCCACATGGGCTGCAGCAGTGTTGCCGTCAATGGTTTTCATTTTCTTGGGCATGAGAGTTCTCCTTTGTTCTGGTTTTACCAACAGTTGAGTTTAAGCAGTATTAGCGTATACAAGGCATTTTGTAAACAGCACAGGTGTTATTGTTCAACAAAATGTACATTCACAATAGATTATGTAACAAAATAAAATAATCAGCAGAAAAAATATCAATAACATTGTTACTATAATTTATAAACAATCTGCATACACGATGAAAGATAAAAATAACATATTGATATAAATCTATCGTAACAATGTTTCTTTTTTTGATATCCAAATGAAATTGTTCTGTCAAGTGAAAATATTTTTCAGAATCGCCCTATTTCACGAAAATCAATAAGCGGATCGATCGAGGCAATGACATCCCTCCGTGAAAAAGCAACCGTTCCCATTCCTATCGACTGGCGGAAGAATGCACAGACCACTGGCTCGGAAATTCAAACACAGTTCACGCTACGACGGCACCAGGAAAGTCCAATCCAGCCCAATGTTTTCCGGTTGAACGAACAATGACCGGAAGGCGGTGAACTCAATTCACCGTCTTCCGATATCCAATTGAAATATTTAATATATCAACCAATTGATCAATATTTTCCGTCATGATGAGCCGCATCAGCGGCGTCGGTTCACGGGGAGACACCGCCATTTCGATCACACCTGGATTATGGATGAATGCTTCGATTGCGCGAAGCTTCTCAACGGTCGAAGGCTGTTTCTGAATTTCCTGATTCAACTGATGGGCGATCCCTGCGATAAACTGCGCCTCACTTTGACCGGACCGGCTGGCTCCCCATTGTATCAATCGCCTTGTCAAGGAATGATCTTCAAAGCTGAGGGTGATGCCGGATATGGCCACTGCGGGCACCAGAGAAATCAGCATCAACGGATTGCTGGGAACCGATTGAAGCAAAGCGAGGTCCAGATTGTTCAATCGAGCGGATGCCTGTAGCCGGCCCGCATCGGCAACACGGATAAGGAGATTCTGAATTTCCATATCTTTTTTGAGCGAATCATAGCGATATGCATATGCCACATCGGCAACGATATCTGAATATCCAAGCTGAGCCAGCAGGGGGGACATCCCTTTCATGAAGGAATTGTTTCGGTCAATATGAATTCCTTTCATTTCAATATTCATAAAAGAAGGAATATCATTCGAGATATCGAATGCATACAATATCAGCCGATCGACAGTGACCGGACGATCCATATCCTTGACTTGAAAGGATACCCGGTCCACCTGGATGGTTCTATCCCAAATCCCTACCCCCAGGGTTTGATAGGATAAATCGGTTAACCGGCCTGTCTGACCCGCCCACTGTCGAATCCGCTCTCTGGCATCGTTTTCGATATACATTTTCAGTCCCAGATAAGCGACAACACTCAGCACCACCAGGGTTCCCATTGCATAACCAATATGTTTTCGGGTCATTTTCCCTCCATCCTGTCTTCACGTATTGAAAAAACATATGCGACCTGCTACAGTTGTCGCATATGATGGAAATACATCCTGCATACACCCTTCTTGGCGCTTTCATCCTCGATCTAATACTCGGAGATCCCCGCTGGCTGTTTCATCCGGTTCGATGGATGGGCATGGCCATATCACATATGGAGCCGATTTTCAGGCGACAGCAACTCTCCCTGGTCATTTCCGGGGCAATGGTTGCCAGTTTACTGATTCTGGGAACATGGGGGGGCGTCTCTGTTCTGGTGTATTCAGCCGATAGCGTTCATCCGGTCTGTCGGCAGATTCTTGAGACCCTCTTGATCTATTACTGTATCAGCCCATCATCTCTCAGGAAAGAAGCCCTGGCAGTTCATGATGCGCTGTATTCCGGCGGACTGGCACAAGCGCGCAAAAAAGTTTCGTTCATTGTCGGCCGTGATACCGAACATCTTTCAGAACAAGGTGTCATTCGCGCGGCTGTGGAGACCGTTGCCGAAAATCTCGTAGATGGTGTCATCTCCCCTCTGTTTTATGCAGCCATTGGCGGGGCACCACTGGCCATGGCCTACCGCATGGTGAACACGCTGGATTCCATGGTCGGCTACCGGAATGAAAAATATCTGAAGTTCGGCAAGGCTTCGGCTCGGATAGACGATATCGCCAATTATATTCCTGCACGGATTTCGGTTCCGATCATCGCTTTTGCCGCTCAAATATTATCCGGAAGCGGAAAGCGTGCATTCCTGACCGCCGTACGTGAAGGATCAGACCATGCCAGTCCGAATTCCGGTTATTCAGAGGCTGCTTTCGCCGGTGCATTGTCCGTAAAACTGAACGGCCCCAGCATATATCACGGTCGGGTAGTCAACAAACCCTTTATTGGCAAGGCTTTTGGAGACGTAACCCGAAACGATATCCGAAAAGCCTGCGATCTGATGTTTTTCAGTTCATTTCTGTGGGCATTTCTCCTGGCAGTCTTTTTCGCCTGGAAATGAAATCCTCTCCATTCATCCATTGTAACGGTATGAGACAAATCCGACTGTTCTGATTATCGATCGTCTGAATCCATCACGAAAATCACCGGCCATTTCATCATGTATCCACACCTGCCCAAATCCTATAAAAATGCATTCCCGTTCACCCTGAGCGCACCTTCTTTCATCTATCCCGACGACTATATTCCCAATGCGCGGTTACTGGGCCCCTTTCTGGATGAAATCGAACTGTTGTGCTTCGAAAGCCATCCGTCTTCCTTGCCGTCACGCGAGACTGTTCAGGAACTTGAATCTCTGGCCAGGGAATTCCGGTTCACTTATAACGTGCATCTGCCGTCGGATCTGTGTCCGGGAAGCGTTATTCACACAGAACAGGATCGGTTTGTGGAAAGCATCCTGGCCATAGTGGAACGCACCCTGCCGCTGACACCGACGGCGTACATCCTTCACCTTCCCTATCCGCATTCTCCAATCGGGAACATCTGCGACAACGCATGGCTAAGCCGGATTTCAGACAGCCTCCGCAGATTGAACGATGCCGGGATGCCAGGTCAGGCGATTTGCATCGAAACACTCGATTATCCGTTGGAATGGATCACACATATTCTTCTGGAGCATGATCTCAGTGTCTGCCTGGATTTGGGACATCTGATCGTAAACCGTCAACCCATCGAACGCACATATCACCGGTTTGTCGAACGGATAAAAATGATCCATTTGCATGGCGTTTATAATGGCAGGGATCATCTATCTCTGGATGTCTTCGATCCGAACCGGCTAAACGAAATATGTTCCTTACTCCAGCAATATACGGGAACACTGTCCATCGAGGTGTTCTCCTTCGATCAGCTGCTGATTTCATTATCGGTTCTGGAAAGAAATATCGGGTAACCCACACATGTCCAATCATACAAAAGGGCTTCTGATGATCAGCATAACGGCTGTCCTCTGGGGCATTCTGGCCATTGTGCTGAAATATGCGCTGCAGCGTTTCAGTGGCTATACCATCATATGGTTTCGGTTTACATTCTCATTCATGTTTCTGGCAGGGTATTATCTCTTTCATCGTCCCCGTTTTTTTGAAATCCTGACCAAACCTCCCATTCTGGGTATTGTTGCCGGAATCGCCATGGCCGGCAATTATCTCGGCTTCACCAGCGGGGTTGCACTGACCTCGCCCAGCAATGCCCAGATACTGATTCAGATTTCCCCGCTTCTGGTAGCTATTGTGGGGGTTGTTTATTTCGGGGAACGGATGACTTCGTTACAGAAATTTGGCTTCATCATTGCCGCCACGGGCTTTTTACTGTTTTACAGGGATCAGATTCATCACCTGGTCATCTCATCTCAACAGTATTTCCGCGGCAACCTCTGGGTCATTTTTGCAGCCATCACCTGGACAATTTATGCCATATGCCAGAAGCTTTTGGTACGCATCTGGACCCCTCAACAAACCAATCTGCTCATCTATCTGGTAGCCGCCATAATCTTCTCTCCGTTGGCCGTTTTTCATGAATTTCAGGGGTTGCTGCTTTCGGATTGGCTGACGTTGATTTTTTTAGGCGCCAATACACTGATCGCTTACGGCATGCTAGGAGAAGCACTCAAACTGCTTCCCGCCAATCAGATCAGTGCAATCATCGTTCTGAATCCACTCATCACCTTGATTATTGCCGGCATATTATCCACTCAGAAACTTCCCTGGCTCGCTTCTGAAACCACGACACCGCTTGGATATGCCGGCGCCATGTTTCTTCTGGCGGGTGTCGGACTAGTCGTTAAAAAAGAATAATCGGACCCAGGTGGAAAGTGCAGATTATACCCGTTCGCAGTATACTCACTTGCTGACTTTGAGTTTCTGCCCAGTACGAACGGTATTCTCAGTTGCGTCTATGTTGTTTATCCGTTTCAATTCATCTAAAGTCAACCCATAGGTTCGACTGATGCCATACAAGGTCTCGAGGGGTTTGACTTCATGATACTTTTCGGTTGCCACCTTTTTTTCCGTTGGTTCCGCGGGTTTGGCAGGAGGAGTCGTCTCGGCTTTGGGAATGACCGGCTGTTTCGGTGCGGGTTCCGTCTTATGAGCTGCCGGCTGTTTCGGTGCAGGTTCTGTTTTGGCCGGGGTTACCGGGGACTTCGGTGCGGATTCGGTTTTGGCCGGAGCCGGTGGGGGTTTGGGTGCGGATTCGGTTTTCGGCAAAGCGGATTGTCTATGTAACGATTCGATATCCTTTGTCATCTGATCCAGACGCTGTGTCGTCGATGATCCCAGCTTTTCGATTCTTGCAGATATCTGTTCGATCTTGTCATCCTGAAGAGCCAGTTGCGCAACTTTGTGATAATTCTGTTCCATTTCCACCAGCTTACTTTCCATTTTCTTCAGCTTTGCTTCTATCTCGGTGATCGGCTGTTTGGTATCGGCCGGAGTCCGCAACATGGGCAGGAACACGAAAAATGCCAGTAAAACGAAAATAGCGGCACCGACAATGACGATGAGCAGTCCGCTGTTTTTGCTCAGATTGGACATAAAGCTCTCCACATTCCCTTTTTTCCATGGAGAATAGGCATCTTCCGGAGAATAATCTTCATCCGATCCTTGTTCGGTTTCAACGCCTCTTTTATCTCTGAACGTATCGCGGGAAAATCTTTCTGCCATGATATTCCTCCATCACATTTGTAAGGATAAATTACGGTTGACTTTTCATTTATTCAGAAGGAATCGTATTCTGTCCACGACGTATTCCTGCTGAGCTGCCGTCAGTTCCGGATAAACGGGAATCGCCAATGTCTGATCGGCGGCACGTTCAGCTTCCGGGAAATCTCCTTTCCGGTAATCCAGAAAAGAAAAACATTTCTGAAGATGAAGCGGAACCGGATAATACACTTCACAGCCAATTCCCGATTCCAGTAAAAACGCTCGAAGTTCATCTCTATTGTCCGGAATCCGGATAACATATTGATTGAACGTATGCCTGTTTTCTTTTTCGATGGGCAATACCACACGATCCGTCAAACCGCATTGTGAAAACAGGCTGCGATAGGTTTCGGCATGTTCCTGACGCAGTTTGGTCCATCTGTCCAGATATGTCAACTTGACGGATACAATGGCAGCCTGAATCGCATCGAGTCTAAAATTACCTCCGATCAGACGGTGATAATATTTAGGATGTGCGCCATGGTTTCTAAGCATGATCATAGTGTCATAAGCGGATATGGACTGCGTAGTGACCATGCCGCCATCTCCGAATGCCCCTAGATTCTTGGACGGAAAAAAGGAAAAACACCCGAAATCCCCCATTTCCCCTGTCCGTTTCCCCTTATATTCGGCGCCGATGGCCTGAGCGGCATCTTCGATAACCGTCAGACGGTATTCATCGGCGATTTTCAGGATCGGATCCATATCCGCGCTCTGTCCATACAGATGTACCGGAATGATGGCCTTCAAATGCGCTCTTTCCGCAGAACACATCCGGGTAATGGCGGATGCAATGCCTTCAGGAGAAATGTTATAGGTCGCCGGATCGATATCTACGAAACAGGGACGGGCTCCGACACGGGAAATCGAACCGGCTGTCGCAAAAAAAGTATAAGGCGTGGTGATGACGATATCCCCTGAAGTGATTCCGGATGCCATCAAAGAAATGATCAGGGCATCCGTTCCCGAAGAAACCCCGATGGCATAAGCCGCACGGCAATACTGAGCCGCCTGTTTTTCCAGAATGTCCACATGCGGCCCGAGAATGAACTGCTGGCTGTCGTAGATTTCTTCCGTTACTCTGAGAACATCCTGCCTGATCAGTTGATATTGTTTTTTTAAATCCAGAAGGGGAACGTACATGCTACCCCGGCTCAATACGAGACGC